>JAHFVB010000057.1 GCA_023264755.1 Mycobacterium sp.
TTGAAGGTGCTCGCGGTCGCGAAGACGACGGCCCCCTGCTGCTGGGCCATCTGGATCGCGGCCAACCCGACGCCACCGCTGGCGGCGTGGATCAGCACCCGGTCGCCCGGCTTCAGCTGCGCCCAGTCGAACGACAGCCGAACCGTGAGGGCTGCGGCCGGAATCGTCGCGGCTTCCACCGCGCTGACCCCGTCCGGAATCGGTGCCAGGAACTGGGCAGGCACGTTGAACCGACTGGAGAACGCACCCTGCATGGAGCCGTAGACGCGTTGTCCCACCTCGAGTCCGCTGACGCCCTCACCCAACTGCGTGACGACGCCGGCGAAGTCGCCGCCGATCGGTCCCGGATCGCCGGGGTACAGGCCGAGCACGTTGAGCACGTCGCGGAAGTTGAGCCCCGCGGCCTCCACCCGGACCTGCACGTAGCCCTCGTCCGGCGCGGGCACGTCCTTCTCGACGATCCGAAGGTTGTCGATCGCACCGCGTTCGGTGGGGGCCAGCACGTAGTCGCCTCCGCGCGGGACCGCGAGGATGCCGCTGCGGGCCCACGGCAGCAGCCGGGAGGCCAACAGCTTGCCTTGGCGCACTGCGATTTCCGGTTCTTCGACGGGCGTGCCCAGCAACGTGGCCAACGCCTGCACGGCCTCCGGCGATCCGTCGACGTCGACGAGCTTGGCGCGCAACGCCGGCTCCTCGTTGATCGTGGTGCGCCCGAAGCCCCATAGTGCGGCCTGCACCGGGTCGACCGGTTCGCCGGACTCGCAGGCCACGGCCCGTTCGGTGACGATCCACAGCCCGCCGGGCAGCTTCACGCCCCCGCCCTGCACGGTGTGGACCGCACTGAGCAGGTTCTCGATCTCGGTCTCGAGCCGTGCGGTGAGTGCGGCGGTCGACTCGCCGGCGGTTGCGCCGGCGCTGCGCCAGACCACGCCGGAGAACGGCAACCCGCGCTCCTGAGCCTGGGCCAACAGCTGGCCCAGGAGCTCCGGATCGGTGGTTCGGTCGAACGGGATGCAGCCGGGAACCTTGGCGGCCAACTCGTCGAATCCGGCGATCAGCCAGGTGCCCTGCGGAGCGACGGCATCACTCGACGGCGGCACCGGTACCTCGTGCCAGCCGAGCGTGTACAGCAGCCGGGTGGTATCGCCTCCGAGGCCGCGTAGCAAGGCCTCGCGGGGTGCGCGCTTCACGGTGAACTCGCGAATCCCGCCCAGCTTCTTGCCGTTGCGATCGACGAAGTCGAGATCGAAGACCTGCGTCTCACTGTCGAGCTCGCTGGTATGCCACCTAGCCCGGCAGTAGAACCGTCGAGGCATCTTCTCGCGCAGCGACACCTGCCCGTAGCGCAGCGGCAGGAACAGATCGCTCACGCCCTGTTCGGCCGCGAGCAACGCCGGGAACGCCGGGAAGGCGACGCCGGTGCACAGGTCCATCAGCACCGGGTGCATCGGTTCGGTCCCGAGGTGTTCGGCGAGTTCTTCGCCGACGACGATGTCGCCGATGGCCTCACCGTCGCCCAGCCACAGTGACTTCAGCGAGCCGGACCAGTTCGGTCCCCACGCCAGCTCCATGTCGGCGAAGGTCTCGAACAGTTCCTGCGGACGCATGCGGGTCAGCCGCTCGATGGCCGTATCCACCGGATCGGATTCCTCGGCCACCGGTTCGTCGGTGTCGGGGCCGGAGAAGACGGTGCCCTCGGCGTTCAGCGACCATTCGGCGTCCTTGACACCGTATTCGCGGCTGTGCACCTTGAAGGCCCACTGGCTGCCGTTCTCCTGAGGATGCAACGACAGCTGCACCTCGCGAGAGCTCTTCTCGGGCAGGATGATCGGCTCGTAGAAGAAGACGTCCTTCACGTGCGCCGGAGCACCGACGGCGGCCAATGCCATCGCCGCATAGGTCGCTCCGGGCACCACGACGATGCCGTAGATGACGTGGTCGGACAGCCACGGCTGCGACTTGACCGACAACCTGCTGGTGTAGACGGAGTCGCCGGAGGCCAGTTCCTTGGCACTACCGAGGATTCCGGAAACCGCAGGACCGTCGATGGCCATCCCGGACGACTTGGGCCAGAAGCGGCGGCGCTGGAACGGATACGTCGGCAGTTCCAGTTTGCGTCGAGGCTGACTTTGCAGGGCAGCGAAGTCGAGCCGGTGTCCGCTGACGTAGACCGAGGCCAACGCATCGGCCAGCTGACGCTCGTCGTTGACGCCCTTGCGCATCGAGACGATGGCCCGCGGCGGGGCCAGGTGCTCCGGCCAGACCTGCACCGCAGCGCCGGTCAGCACCGGTTGCGGTCCGATCTCCATCAACACCGAGCAGCCCAGCCCCGCCACGGTGCGCACGCTTTCGGCGAACTGCACCGGCTGGCGGGAATGCTTCCGCCAGTACTGCGCGTCGAGCGGGGTTTGAGCCGTGAGCACCGCGCCGGTCCGGTTGCAGACCAACGGCAGGGTCGGCACGGCGAACTTCATCTGTGCCGCGTAGGACTCGAATTCGTCGAGCACCGGGTCCAGCAGGGCCGAGTGGAAGGCGTGGCTGGTATCCAGCCAGGTGCAGCGGATGCCTTCCTCGCTGAGCTTGGCCACGACCTGCTCCAGGTCCTCACCGGGACCCGAGAGCACGGTGTTGGGTCCGTTGTAGGCGCCGACCGACACGCGCGGGAAGTCGCTTGCGAGTTCCTCGGCGTGCTTGGGCTCGGTGAAGACCGCCACCATCCGGCCACCTTCGGGCAGGCTGCCGAACAGCCGGCCACGCTCGGCCATCAGCCGGGCGCCGTCCTCGATGCTGAAGACGCCGGCCACACAGGCTGCCGCGTACTGGCCGACGCTGTGCCCCAGCACCACGTCGGGCTGGACGCCCAACGACTGCCACAGCCGCGCCAGACCCATCTCGACGGCGAATATCGCCGGTTGCGCGTACGAGGTGTGCCGCAGCAGTTCTCCGGTTTCCCGGTCGGTGGCGAACAGCACCTCCAACAGCGGGCGCGGCAGCATGTCGTCGATCGCTTCCGCGCAACGCGTCACCGTTTCGGCGAAGACGGGCTCGGCTTCGAACAACTCGCGGGACATGCCGGGGTACTGGCTGCCCTGCCCGGTGAACAGCCAGGCCGTCGTCGGGTGGTGCGTGTGCTCGCCTCGGACGACGCCGGGCCTCAGCCGGCCTTCGGCCAACTCGGCCAGGCCCTCGCGGGCCACGGCGACCGAATCCACGACCAGCGCGGCGCGGTGTTCGAAGTGCGAGCGGCCGGAGCCTGCCGTCAGGCAGACGTCGGCGAGGTCGGCGTCCGGGCGGGCGCTCAACCAGGCCTCGTACCGCTGGGCCACCGCCACCAGAGCCTCCGGTGAACGGGCGGACAGCGTCAGCACGTTGAAGGGCTGTGCGCGTCCGGCCGGCTGCGGGGTCTGCGCGGCCTCGTCATCCGACTGCTCCGGGCCCGCCGGATCCGTCACGGGGACGGGTGCGAGGGCTGGTGCCTCTTCGATCAGCACGTGCGCGTTGGTGCCGGTGAATCCGAAGGAGCTCACCCCGGCGCGGCGCGTCCGGCCGTTGGGCTGCCAGGGCATCGCCTCGTCGACGACTCGGACCGGCAGGGCGTCCCACGGAATGTGCGGCGACGGATTGTCGAAGTGCAAGCTCTGCGGCAGCATTTCGTGCTGAAGCGAGAGCACCACCTTGATCAGCCCGGCCGCGCCCGAGGCCGACTCGGTGTGACCGATGTTGGTCTTCACCGACCCCATCAGCAGCGGTCGGTCCGCGTCGCGCGAGCCACCGTAGGCGGCCGCGGCGGCCTGAACCTCGATCGGATCACCCAGTGGGGTGCCCGTCCCGTGCGCTTCGAGGTAGTCGACGTCGCCGCCGGACAGGCCGGCGCGGGTCAGCGCTGCGCCGATGAGCCGTTGCTGTGCACCACCGTTGGGCACCGTCAGACCACTGGACGCGCCGTCCTGGTTGACCGCGCTGCTGGAGATGACCGCGCAGATCCGGTCACCGTCGCGTTCGGCGTCGCTGAGCCTCTTGAGCACCAAGATGCCACAGCCCTCACTGCGCACGTAACCGTCGGCGGACGCGTCGAAGGTCTTGCAGCGTCCGACGGGCGAAAGCATCCTGGCGCGGGACGCGGCGATCACCGTGACGGGGCTGAGCAGGACGTTCACCCCGCCGGCCAACGCCATGTCGCAGTCCCCGGTGCGCAGGGCCAGGCAGGCCGAGTGCACCGCCACCAACGCCGAACTGCACGCGGTGTCGACGGCCATGGCCGGTCCCTCGAGCCCGAGCGCGAAGGCCACCCGGCCGGAGATCGCGTTGAGCGCGTTGCCGGTGATGAAGTGGGGCTGGATCTTGTCGACCGATTCCGAGGACAGCAGGTGTGCGTACTCGTTGGCGGCGACACCCATGAAGATGCCGGTCTTGCTGCCGCGCAGCGAGTCTGGTGAGTAGCCCGCGCGTTCCAGGCCCTCCCAGGCCGTCTCGAGCGTCAGCCGCTGCTGAGGCTCGATCCAGACCGCTTCACGCGGGGAGATCCCGAAGAACTCCGGATCGAATCCGTCGATGCCTTCGAGGAAGCCGCCGAAGCGCGAGTAGATCTTGCCTGCGGCGTCGGGATCGGGGTCGTAGAACTCGTCGATGTCGAAGCGGTCCTCCGGGACTTCCCGGATGGCGTCGATCCCTCCGGCCAGCACGTCCCAGAAGGCTTCCGGGTTGGGCGAGCCGGGGAAGCGGCACGACACCGCAACGATGGCGATCGGTTCGTCGGAGCGCGTCGGCGTCACCGGTGCAGCTGCCGGCTTGGCGGCGGTCTGCTCGTTGAGGCCGAGCACGTCGCTGAGCAGGTAGTCGGCCACGTCGGACAACCGGGGGTGATCCATCGCCAGGGTGACCGGTACTTCCTCGCCCACTCCCTGTTCGATGTGGCGCCGCAGTTCGACGGCCATCAGCGAATCCATGCCGAGGTCGAAGAACCCGGCGTCCTCACGGATCTCGGAGGCGTCCACGCGGGTCACCTCTGCGACGGCGTCGCGCAGGTAGTCGGTCAGGATCCTCTTGCGTTGCTGCACGGGTGCGTTGGTGAGGCGCTCGACCAGTTGGGTCTTGCCCGACGCGGTGACGGCCGGGGCTCCGGCCTCCAGGTTGGACGGCACCTCGCGTTCCAGTTCGGACAGGAAGGCCCGGCGTCCCGCCTGCTGGTAGAGCGGCAGGAAGCGAGCCCAGTCGATCTTGGCCACCACCCCTTGGGCCGGACCCTGGGCGTTGGCGGCCGCCATGACGTCGGCGAGCCCGGCCAGGGCGTCGGTCGGGGACAGCGTCTTGATGCCGCGCTTCTCCAGTCGCGTCCGAGCGTCGATGTCGGCCATACCGGCTGCCCACGGCCCGAAGTTGACGCTCATCCCGGGGATGCCCTGGGCGCGCAGGCGCCAGGCCAGTCCGTCGAGGAAGGCGTTGGCTGCGCCGTAGGCGGTTTGCCCGAATCCGCCCCACACCGAGGCGATCGACGAGGTGCCGAGGAAGAAGTCGAGCTTCAGGTCCGCGGCGGCCTCACTCAAATGCCAGGCCCCCCAGACCTTCCCGGCGAACACCCGATCCAATTCGGCGTCGTCCAGGTTGCTGATGGGGGTGGTGCCGAGCTCGCCCGCGGCATGGACGATGCCGGCCAACGGCGGCAGCTGGGCGGCCACCGTGGCCAACAGGCGGGCGACGTCGTGGGCGTCGGCGACGTCTGCGGTGATGGCCCGGACGTCGCAGCCGTACTGTGCGGCCAGCGCGTCGATGCGCTGTTGCGCAGCTTCGCTCGGCGCGCGTCGACTGGTCAGCACCAGGTGCTTGGCCCCTTGGGAGGCCAGGTAGCCGGCGATCTCCAGGCCCAGCGAGCCCAATCCGCCGGTGACCAAATACGTTGCGTCAGCACGCAGTTCCACCGGGGTGGCACTGGACTGGGCGGCCCGGCGCACCAGTCGGGGCACGTAGACCGCGCCGTCGCGCAGCGCGAACTGGTCTTCCTTGGCGGCCGAGTCCTTCGGTGCCGCCACCACCTGGTCGACGAACCGCGACCATTCTTCGGTGGTGCCTTGCGCCAGGTCCGCCAATCCACCCCACATCTGCGGAAGCTCCAACGAGGCAGCCCGGCCGAACCCCCAGAGGCAACTCTGGTCGGGGGACACGGCGTCCCCGTCGGTGACGTGTTGCGCACCCCGGGTGACCACCCAGATGGGTGCCCTCGACTCGGCGGCGGTCGCCGCGCGGAGGAGTCGTCGGGTGCCACCCAGGGCTCGGTGCTGCATGCGCAACAGCGACCGCATCGATGGGGTGGTGTCGGAGTCCAGCGCCGCGACGTGGACGATTCGGACCGTCGACGCTTCTGCGGTGGCAGTGCGCAGCGCATCGGCAAGCCGCTCCTCGTCGGCGTCCGACGCCGGCAGCCCCAGGAAGCTGTGCTGGTCGCCACGTGCGGTCAGTATGTCGACCAGTGGCTGGGCGGCGGTCGGGTCGTCGCCGACGAGGATCCAGCTGGATGGTCCGTCGGTGGCCGAGCCGGAGCGCGGGGTGGCGGACTTCTTCCATTCGAACTCGTAGCGGTCGTCCGCGATGGACTGGTTGGTGCGCTGTTGGTTGTGTTGTGCAGCAAGCTTGTTCAGCACGGTCATGGTCTGCAGATCGCCCTCGGGCCCGCCGAGCAGGGCGGCGAGCTCCTCGATCCGGCCGTCCTCGAGCAGCCGGACGGCCTGGGTGCGCGGTCCGGTCGGCTGTTGCTGCGGGGTGCCGTGCTCGCGATTGTCGCGGAACCAGTACTCGCGGCGCTCGAACGGATAGGTGGGTAGGTCGAGCTTGTGCGAGTGCGGTTGCCGAAGCGCGGCGAACTCGGGCAGATGGCCCAGGACGTAAGCGTCCGCGACCGCCTCGGTGAGCTGCCGGTGGTCGGCGGTGTTGCGGCGCAACGACGCGATCGCCTTGGGCGTGGTGGCCGGGTCCGGCCAGGCCCGCAGGGCGGTGGCGATGAGCACCGGCTGGGGACCGAGCTCGAGCAGCACCTTGCAGTTCAGCTTGGCCAGGGTTTGCACGCTCTTGGCGAACTGCACCGGCTGACGGGCGTGCCGCCTCCAGTAGGCACCGTCGAGCTTGACGCTGCGGCCGAGCGGCTCACCGGTGCGGTTGTCGATCAGCAGCCGTTGTGGCGCAGCAAAGGTGAATTGCTGTGCGTAGGCCTCGAACTCGTCGAGGATCGGGTCCAGCAGAGCCGAGTGGAAGGCGTGGCTGGTCTCCAGCCAGTCGCACCGGATTCCGTCGGCGGTCAACGTGGCCACCGCTTGCTCCAAGTCCGCGGCGGGACCGGACAGCACGGTGTTGGCGCCGTTGTAGGCGGCGACCGACAGGCTCGGGAACTGGTCGGTCAGGCTCTCGACGCGCTCGGCGGCGGCGAACACCGCGACCATCCGGCCGCCTTCGGGCAGGCTGCCGAACAGCCGGCCGCGTTCGGCCATCAACCGGGCGCCGTCCTCGATGCTGAACACGCCGGCGACGCAGGCCGCCGCGTACTGGCCGACGCTGTGGCCCAGCACCACGTCGGGCTCGAAGCCCCACGACTGCCAGAGCCGAGCCAGGCCCAGCTCCACAGCGAACAGGGCGGGCTGTGCGTAGGAGGTTTGCCGCAGTGTCGCTTCGCCATCGGGTCCCGACACGTCGAAGATGACGTCCAGCAAAGGCTTTTCGAGCGTGTCGGCAACTACCGCCGCGCAGCGGTCCAGGGTCTCGGCGAACACCGGCTCGGTGTCGTAGAGCTCCCGAGCCATGCCCGGGTACTGGCTGCCCTGACCGGTGAACAGCCACGCGGTCTTCGGGGTGTCATGGGATTCTCCGCGCACCAGACCGGGTGCCGGCCGGTCCTCGGCGACCGCGCCGAGCAGTTCGCTGGCGGATTCCAGGGAGTTGACCACCAGAGCAGCGCGGTGCTCGAGGTGGGCGCGGCCCGCGCCTGCGGTGAGGCACACGTCGGCCAGGCTGGCTTCCGGGTGGGCACTCAACCAGCTGCGGTACTGGTCGGCGACCTGCATCAACGCGGCGGGCGTACGCGCCGACAGCGGAAGGATGCTGAACCGTGCGGCTGCCGCGGCGACGTCCGCCTCGGGCAGTTGGTCCGAAGTCGGTGCGGCAGAGGGAGTTTGCTCGGGGGCTTCTTCGAGGATGACGTGAGCGTTGGTCCCGGCGAACCCGAACGAGCTGATGCCCGCGATGCGAGGCCGGCCGTTGCGTTCCCACGGGGTGGTCTCCTTGACGACTTCCACCGCGAGCCGGTCCCAGGGGATGTGTGGCGACGGGTTCTCGAAGTGAAGGTGCTTCGGCAACGTCTCGTGCTCGAGCGACAGGATGACCTTGATGACGCCGGCGATGCCGGCGGCCGCTTCGAGGTGTCCGATGTTCGTCTTCGCCGACCCGATCAGCAGCGGCTGGTCGGCGGCGCCGCCGACGCCGAGCACCTCGCCGGCGGCCTGCGCCTCGATCGGGTCGCCCAGGGAGGTGCCGGTGCCGTGTGCTTCCAGGTAGTTCACGTCGCTGGGTTGGAGGCCCGAGCGCTTGAGCGCGTCGGCGATGACCCGTTGCTGGGCAACGCCGTTCGGCACGGTCAGCCCACCCGAGGCCCCGTCCTGATTGATTGCGCTGCCGCGGATCACGGCGCGGATCCGGTCGCCGTCACGCAGGGCGTCTTCGAGTCGCTTGATGACGATGACGCCGCAGCCCTCACCGCGCACGTAGCCGTCGGCGGCCGCGTCGAAGGTCTTGCAGCGGCCGTCGGGCGCGAGCATGTGTGCGCTGGAGAACGTGATCATCGTGGCCGGAGTGAGCAGGACGTTCGCCCCGCCGGCGAGGGCGAGGTCGCACTCCTCCAGGCGCAACGCCTGGCACGCCTGGTGGATGGCCACCAGCGACGAGCTGCACGCGGTGTCGACGGCCACCGAGGGGCCCTGCAGCCCCAGTCGGTAGCTGATTCGGCCCGCGGCTGCGGCGTTCGACGTCCCGATGGCCATGTAGGCCTCGATCTCCGGGTACGTCAGTTCGTCGGAGGCCATGCCCAGGTAGTCGTGGGTGGCTAGCCCCACGAACACGCCGGTGTTGGTGTTGGCCAAAGCCGTTGGCGCGGTGCCGGAATGCTCCACCGCACGCCATGCCGTCTCGAGCAGGAGGCGGTGCTGCGGGTCCATCAATCTGACCTCGCGTGTCGACATGCCGAAGAACGGCGCGTCGAACCCGGTCACGTCGTCGACGAAACCGGCCCGGCGGGTGACGACCTTGCCCGGTACCCCGGGTTCGGGGTCGAAGAATTCGTCGACGTCCCAACGGTCCTTGGGTACTTCGGAGATCGCGTCGCGGCCGTCTCGGAGTACGTCCCAGTACTCGTCTGCATCGCGGGCACCCGGGAAGCGGGCCGCATAACCGACGATGGCGAAGCGGGCTGAGTCGTGCACTGTGGATCCCATCTGGGTATCCTCCTTACTCGGCAGTAAGATAAACTTCGTCGGACACTATCGCACGCTCAAGTGTCGTACGCCACACCTCACCGCCGCTGGTCCGATCGGTGCGGGGCTGCGGCCTTTGAACCGCAGGTATGTTGAGCCACAAATGATGCCGGATCCGATCCGGCCACGCGGGAGGAAGACGTTTTGCGCATCGGGAAGATAACGGTCGGTGGACTCGACGAGTGGACGCTCTCGCCCGGCTCGGTCACTTCGTGGCACCCGACGGCCGCCGCACAGGACAAGGTCAAGCAGGCGCCTGTGAGTCCGGTACCGGTCAGCTACATGCAGGGTCAGCACCTGCGCAACTATTGCGAACGTGACGCTGCGGGGCTGAACTTCTCGCGCCAGATCATCGCCAGCTGTGACGTGCCGGGTACGTGCGACATCGCCGCCATGGACCACGCGCTCAACGCATATCTGCGTCGCCATGACACGTTCCGCAGTTGGTTCGCACAGACCGATGACGGCGAATTCATCAGGCACTCGATCATCGATCCGGACGTCATCGAATTCGCGCCGATCGATCACGGCCACATGACCGTTGACCAAATTCGAGCGCACGTGGTGGACATTCCGAGTCCATTGGAATGGGGCTGCTTCACCTTTGGGGTCATCCAGAACGAAGAGCACTTCACGTTCTTTGCCTCCATGGATCACGTTCACGGCGACGCGACGTTGATCGGCACCACCATGATGGAAGCCAACGGAATGTATTCGGCGTTGAGCACCAGTGGTGAACCGCTTGCGCTTCCCGAGGCCGGCAGCTTCGACGATTTCTGTACGCGTGAGCGTGAATTCACGTCGCAGCTGACGTTGGATTCGCCAGGGGTGCGGGCCTGGATCGACTGGGCCGAGAACAACAATGGCGGCTTTCCGGAATTCCCACTGCCACTGGGCAACCCGTCGGACTCGACCCGCAGCCTGATGGCTTCTGAACTCTTGATGAACCCTGCGCAAACGGAACGTTTCGAGGCGGCGTGCAGTGCAGCCGGTTCGCGGTTCGTCGGGGGCTTGTTCGCCTGTCTGGGCTTGGTGGAGCACGAGTTCACCGGAGCGTTGACCTATCACGGGCTCACCCCGAGGGATTCCCGCACGGGCAGTGACAATTTCATGACTCAGGGTTGGTTCACCGGCCTGATTCCGATCACCGTTCCCGTCGCGGCCACCTCGTTCAGCGACGCTGCCTACGCGGCGCAGGTGTCGTTCGACTCGGGGCTGGACATGGCGCGGGTGCCCTATTACCGGGTGCTCGAGTTGGCGCCTTGGTTGAACTGGCCGCAGCCGAATTTCCCGGTGTCGAATTTCTTCCATGGTGGAGCGGCACCGCTCAACGCCATCTTGGCCGCCGGCGAACTGGGCCTTGCGAACAACATCGGCATCTATCCGGACGGCCGTTTCTCCTATCAATTGACGATCTACATCTTCCGTTACGGCGAGGGCACGGCAATGGCGATCATGCATCCGGACAATCCGGTCGCCCTGAAATCGGTAACCCGTTACATGGAGGCGATGAAATCCGTGGCCGTGCGCGTCGCGGACAGCGGCCATTGGGGCCGCGTCGCATAGCTGACCGTACTGCACGGCGGGGGGGAGCATTCGATGGCCGGGGCAATTACGTGATTCTTGAATTCCAACCGAGGGCGAGGGTGAGATGCGGCGAATAGCCGATGTCGTGGTGCGATGGCCTTGGGTGGTGATTGGGATTTGGATCGCCATGGCGGTCGCCCTTCCGCTGGCGGTGCCATCACTGGGCGACATGGCTCAGAAGCATCCGCTCGCCGTGCTGCCCAGCGATGCACCGTCGAGTGTCACCGCGATGAAGATGAACCAGGCGTTTCACGAGCCTGGCAACGACGACTTGTTGCTGGTGGCGCTGATCAACGAGAACGGGCTCGGGCCCGCCGACGAGGCCACCTACCGCAAGCTGGTGGACGCGCTGCACGACGATCCCAACGACGTGGTGACGGTCCAGGACTTCATCAGTACGCCCCAGTTGCGCGAATTCCTGACCAGTCAGGACCACAAGACCTGGGTCTTGCCGGTCGGGCTGGCCGGCGAGTTGGGCACGCCGCGGTCGTTCGACTCGTACAACCGGGTGGCCTCCATCGTCGAACGGACGGTGGCGGGCAGCCGCCTGGAAGTGCACCTGACGGGTCCCGCGGCCACCGTCGCGGACCTGACCGTCGCCGGTGAACGGGACCGCCTGCCGATCGAACTCGCGATCGCCATCCTGGTGCTGGCCGTGCTGTTGGTGGTCTATCGCAACGTCGTCACGATGCTGTTGCCGCTGGTGACGATCGGGTCGTCCTTGGTCATCGCCCAGGCCGCGGTCTCGGGCTTCTCCCAGCTGACCGGTTCGGGAGTGTCCAATCAGTCGATCGTGTTCCTGAGCGCGATCATGGCCGGCGCGGGGACGGACTATGCCGTCTTCCTGATCAGCCGCTATCACGACTACGTGCGGTCGGGTATGGACTCCGAACGGGCCGTCAGGGCGGCGATGATCTCGATCGGGAAGGTCATCACGGCCTCGGCCACCACGGTGGGACTGACCTTCCTGCTGTTGAGCTTCGCGCGGATGGGCGTCTTCAAGACCGTCGGGACGTCGTCGGCCATTGGCATCGGCGTCGCCTTCCTGGCCGGAGTGACGCTGCTGCCGGCCATTCTGGTGCTTGCCGGGCCGCGTGGCTGGGTCAAGCCGCGGCGCGAGCTGACGGCGCGGTTCTGGCGTCGCTCGGGTATTCGGATCGTGCGTCGGCCGGTGGCACATCTGCTGGCCAGCCTGCTCGTGCTGGGTCTGTTGGCCAGCTGTGCGATCTTCGCGAAGTTCAACTACGACGACCGCAAGAACGTCGCGGCGTCGGCGCCGAGCTCGGTCGGGTATGCCGCGCTGGAACGCCACTTCCCCATCAACCAGTCCATCCCCGAATACATCCTGGTGCAGTCCCCGCATGATCTGCGCACCCCGCGTGCGCTCGCGGATCTGGAACAGATGGCCTCCCGTGTCGCGCAGCTGCCGAACGTCGGCCTGGTCAGTGGCATCACCCGACCACTGGGCACCGTGCCGCCCGAATTCCGGGCGACCTACCAGGCCGGCCTGGTAGGTACCCGGTTGGCCGACGGCTCCGATCAGATCAACCAACGCACCGGCGACCTCAACCGGCTGGCGTCGGGGGCCAACACGCTGGCCGACAAGCTCGGTGACGTGCGCACCCAGATCAACCGGGTCGTGCCGCCCATCCAGAGTCTGGTCAACGAGTTCGGCTCGATGAGGACGCAATACGGTGGGGACAAGTTGGTGCGTGACGTCGACACTGCTGCCAAGCTCGTCGACAGCATCAACGCGCTGGGCAACTCCATGGGGATCAACTTCACCGCCGCCAAGGACTTGTTCGCCTGGATCGGTCCGGTGCTGACGGCGCTTCAGGGCAACCCGGTCTGCGACGCCGACCCGTCCTGCAGCGCTACCCGCGGCCAGTTCGAGCAGCTCACCGCCGCCCGCAACGCCGGAAGCCTGAACCAGATCAACGATCTTGCGCACCAGTTCCAGAGTTTCGGTGACAAGCAGACCCTCAGCGCGTCGGTGAAGAAGCTGAACAGTGCGCTGGCGACGGTCTCCAACGCGGTCAACGCGATGGGACTGAACAAGCCGGGTGGCCCGCAGTCGAGCCTGAACCAGCTCACGCAGGGCGCCAATCAACTGGCCGGAGGAAGCCAGCAGGTGGCGGGGGGCGTGGACCAACTGGTCGATCAGATCAAGCTGGTGGCCTCCGGGCTCGACGAGGCCTCGGCCTTCTTGTTGACGATGAAGAACAACGCCGCCGATCCGTCTCAGGCGGGCTTCAACATTCCCGAACAGGTGCTGAACCTGCCGGACTTCCAGAAGGCCGCCAAGGCGTTCATCTCACCGGACGGCCACTCGGCTCGGTATCTGGTCCAAACCAAGCTCAACCCGTTCAGCGCCGAGGCGATGGATCAGGTCAACCAGATCAGTGACGCCGCTCGAAGTGCTCAGCCGAACACCACGCTGTCGGACGCCACGATTTCGATGGGTGGGTTCCCCGCGGCGCTGCGCGATACGCGCGACTACTACGAGCACGACATCCGATTCATCATCATCGCGACGCTCATCGTCGTCCTGTTGACGTTGATGGTGCTGCTGCGCTCGGTCGTCGCACCGTTCTATCTCGTTGGTTCCGTGGTGATCTCGTTCTTCGCGGCGATGGGCGTCGGTATCGTGACGTTCCAGTTCGTCCTTGGCCAACAGCTGCACTGGAGCGTGCCTCCGCTGGCCTTCGTGGTGTTGGTCGCGGTGGGTGCCGACTACAACATGTTGTTCGTCTCCCGAATGCGGGACGAGTCTGCGCGCAGCTTGCGCTACGGCATCA
>JAHFVB010000424.1 GCA_023264755.1 Mycobacterium sp.
GCACCGTGGACATCCGGGGGCATCTATCGTTGGCTCCCGTGGAGTTCGAGCGGAAGTCCGTCGTCGTGGACGGGTTCGTCACCGGATATCTGGAAGCCGGCCACGGTGATCCCGTGGTCCTGCTGCATGGCGGCGAATTCGGGGCCAGCGCCGAACTCGGTTGGGAGCGCACCATCGGTGCGCTCGCCGGTCGGTATCGGGTACTCGCTCCAGACATGTTGGGCTACGGGCATTCCGCGAAGGTGGTCGACTTCGTCGACGGACGCGGACTGCGGATCCGGCACGTAGCCCGCTTCTGCGAGGTCATGGGAGTCGGTGCGGCCCACTTCGTCGGCAACTCGATGGGTGCGATCAACCTGCTGACCGATGCGACCTCGACGACGCCGGTGCTGCCCGTCCGCAGCCTCGCTCTGATCTGCGGTGGCGGTGCGATCGAGCGCAACGAGCACGCGGATGCCCTGTACGAGTACGACGGCACCCCGGAGGCGATGCGCCGGATCGTGACGGCGCTGTTCTTCGATCCCGGTTATCCGGCGGATGACAGCTACGTGCAACGCCGTTTCGAGTCGAGCACCGCGCCAGGAGCCTGGGAGGCCATCGCCGCGGCCCGGTTCCGCCGGCCCGGTGCCACGCCGCCCGCGCTGCCGTCGACCGCGCGGGCCTACGAGCGGATCGCGGTACCGACTCTCGTGATCGAGGGTGGGGGAGACAAGCTGCTGCCCGCGGGTTGGGCGTCCGACATCGCAGGCCGGATCGTCGGCGCCCGGTCGGCGGTCGTCGACCAGGCGGGCCACTGCCCACAGTTGGAACGCCCGGAGGTCGTCAACGGGCTGCTGCTGGAGTTTCTCGAAGGGATCGCGCATGAGTAACGAACTGGCGGGCAAGGTCGCAATCGTCACTGGCGGCGCGTCGGGCCTCGGTCGGGGCATCGCCGAGCGGTTCGTCGCCGAGGGGGCGAAGGTCGTGATCGCCGACGTGCAAGACGATCTCGGCCAGGCATTGGCGGCGACGTTGGGTGCGGACGCGTGCTTCCACCACACGGACGTCGGCGACCAGGCCGACGTCGCCGCAGCCGTCGATGCGGCCCTCACCAGGTTCGGTGGCCTGCACGTGATGGTGAACAACGCGGGCCGGTCCAGCCCGATGAAGAAGGGGTTGCTCCACGACGACTTCGCGGAGTTCGACAGCGTCATGCGGATCAATCTGCTCGGCGTCATGGCGGGTACCAGAGACGCCGCTCGGCACATGGCCGAGCACGGCGGCGGATCGATCGTGAACATCTCCTCGATCGGCGGAATTCTGGCCGGCGGCGGTGTCGCGACCTACCGGGCCTCCAAGGCGGCCGTCGTGCAGTTCACGAAGTCCGCGGCCATCGAACTGGCGCAATACGAGGTGCGCGTGAACTGCATTGCGCCCGGCAATATTCCGACGCCGCTACTTCAAACCGCCGCCTCCGACGAGGACCGTGGGCGGCTGGAGAAGTTCGAGGCGCGCATCCGTCAGCAGATGCGCGACGACCGCCCGTTGAAGCGGGAGGGCACCGTCGGCGACGTGGCCGAGGCGGTGCTCTACTTCGCGACGGACCGCTCCCGTTACGTAACGGGCACCGTGCTTCCCGTCGACGGAGGTACGACGGCGGGCAAGGTGATGCCCCCGCGGACCTCTGCGGTCTCCAATTAAATCAATCGCTTGACTTAATAGAGGACGCGGCGTTGACTGAATCGGTGACCGCAGCCCGGCCCTTGCGAACTGAGCGTGCCAACGGCACCCGCGACGCCATCCTCACCGCCGCCGAGCGGCTCTACGCCGAGCACGGCGTCTACGCCGTATCCAATCGGCAGGTGAGTGAGGCTGCGGGCCAAGGGAACAACGCAGCCGTCGGCTATCACTTCGGCACCAAGACCGACCTGGTGAGGGCCATCGAGGAACGCCACCGCGCTCCCATCGAGGGGCATCGGGAACGCCTGGTGGCCCGACTTGGTGGGACGACCGACCTCCGAGGCTGGGTGTCGTGTCTGGTGCGCCCACTGACCGATCACCTCGCCGACCTCGGCAATCCCACCTGGTACGCCCGCTTCGCCGCGCAAGCCATGACCGACCCGGCCTACTACGGCTTCGTCGTCAAGGACGCCCTGAGTTCGCCGTCGCTGGTGCAGGTGGTCGACGGCATCAACGAGTGCTTGCCCGACCTACCGCCCGACATCAGATTCGAACGCAACATCATGGCGCGAAACCTGCTGATGCACAGTTGCGCCGACCGGGAACGCGCACTGGCCAGGGGTGCTGCCGTGGCGTCGCGAACTTCCTGGCAAACCGCCGGTACGGGGTTGATCGACGCGATCGTCGGGATGTGGTTGGCGCCGGTCACGCTGCACTCCGACGGCGGCGTCGCGTGAGGGTGCACGTCGATCGGGACAAGTGCGTCTCGTCCGGAATGTGCGTACTGAACGCGGCCGAGGTCTTCGACCAGAGCGACGCCGACGGCGTGGTGGTGCTACTCGTCGCCGAACCCGGCCCCGAACTCGCCGAACCCGCCCGCAAGGCCGCGGCCGCCTGCCCGGCCCTGGCCATCCACCTCGAGGAGTGACGGAGTACCGATGACCGAAACACTGGCTGCCGAGGAGGTTTCGGCTGATATCCCCGAGTACCCGATGGAACGCGAAGCGGGCTGCCCGTTCGCCCCACCCCGCAAGATGCTCGAGCTCGGGGCGGTCAAGCCGTTGTCCCGGGTCCGCATCTGGGATGGCAGCACGCCCTGGTTGATCACCGGCCACGAGGTCGCGCGAGCGCTGTTCGCCGATTCCCGAGTCAGCGTCGACGACCGCCGCACGGGTTTCCCGCATTGGAACGAACACATGCTCTCCACGGTCAACAAGCGGCCGCGGTCGGTGTTCACCTCCGACGCCGAGGAGCACACCCGCTTTCGTCGGATGCTCTCAAAGCCCTTCACGTTCAAACGCGTCGAAGGTCTGCGGCCGGCGATCCAGAAGATCACCGACGAGTGCATCGACGCGATGCTAGCGGGCCCGCAGCCGACCGACGTCGTCGGTGCGCTGGCGCTGCCGGTGCCCACGGTGGTGATCAGCGCCCTGTTGGGTGTGCCCTACGAGGATCACGAGTTCTTCCAACACCACGCCAACGTGGGGCTGGCCCGCTATGCCAGTGCGGAGGACGGCCAGAAGGGCGCCATGAGCCTGGCCAAGTACCTGAGCGACCTCGTCGAGGCCAAGATGGCGCTGCCCCCCGCGGAGCGCACCGAAGATGCGGTGTCCGACCTGGCCGAGCGTGTCAACGCCGGTGAGCTCAGCGTGAAGGAGGCCGCCCAGCTCGGCACGGGGTTGTTGATCGCCGGACACGAGACCACTGCCAACATGATCGGGATCGGCGTGCTCGCGCTGCTCGAGAACCCCGACCAGGCCGCCCTGCTTCGCGATTCGGACGATCCGAAGTTCATCGCCAACGCGGTCGAGGAGCTGATGCGCTACCTGTCGATCATCCAGAACGGCCAGCGCCGAGTGGCCGTCGAGGACATCGAGATCGCCGGAACCACCATCCGCGCCGGCGAGGGCATCATCATCGATTTGGCTCCGGCCAACTGGGATGCCAACGCCTATCCGCGGCCCGACGAGGTCGACTTCACCCGCGACGCGAGCCAGGAGCTGGGCTTCGGCTTCGGCCGCCACCAGTGCGTGGGCCAGCAGTTGGCCCGGGCCGAACTGCAGATCGTGTTCCAGACGCTCTTGCGTCGCATCCCGACCCTGCGGCTGGCGATCCCGTTCGACGAAGTCCCGTTCAAGCACGACCGGCTCGCCTATGGCGTCTACGAGCTTCCGGTGACGTGGTAGCCACCACATCGTTCTGTCCCTCAGCCTGATTGGAGTACCAACGATGACTGCTCAAGGCGTTTCCACGCTCTACCCACCGCAAGGCTGGGGGGCGCCCAAGAACCGGCACGGGCATTCCACCGGCACGGTCGCCGGGCTCCCCGCAGGCACCGAGATCTTCTCCGCCGACAATCACATCTCGGTCGCCGAGGACATCTTCTACGAACGCTTCCCCGAGGAACTCAAGGGCGCGGCACCGCGCATCTGGTATGAGGACGGGGCGTACATGGTCGGCATGAAGGGCAAGGCCTGGACTGGCGGCGACTTCGGCCGAGTGCTGATGCAATACGACGATCTCGCCGGCGCCGCGTCGAACAACATCGAGGCGCGCATCCGTGAGCTCGCCGAAGACGGGATCGACAAGGAGCTGGCGTTCCCCAACGCCGTCTTGGCGCTGTTCCACTATCCCGACAAGGCACTGCGCGAACGGGTCTTCCGGATCTACAACGAGCACATCGCCGACCTTCAGGAGCGTTCCAACGGCCACTTCTACGGTGTCGGGCTCATCAACTGGTGGGACCCCAAGGGCACCAGGAGCACGTTGGAGGAACTGAAGGGATTGGGGCTCAAGACGTTCCTGCTGCCGCTCAACCCCGGCAAGGACGACGAGGGCAACATCTACGACTACGGCAGCGCCTCGATGGATGCGGTGTGGGACGAGATCGAGCAGGCCGGGTTGCCGGTCAGCCACCACATCGGCGAGACGCCGCCTAAGACGCCGTGCGAGAACAACAGCGTCGTGGTCGGGATGATGGTGAACGTCGACTCGTTCCGCGAACAGTTCGCCAAGTACGTGTTCTCCGGCATCCTGGACCGACACCCCACGCTGCGCATCGGCTGGTTCGAAGGCGGGATCGCCTGGGTACCAACGGCGCTGCAGGATGCCGAGCACATGCTGGCCTCCTACCAGCACATGTTCA
>JAHFVB010000058.1 GCA_023264755.1 Mycobacterium sp.
GAATGAGCACGGATGACGATCCATCGTCATCCGTGCTCATTCCATACGCATCCGTCTACGTATCTGTCTACGCTTCTGGCGTGGACGTGCTTGGCGGCCTGCTCGACGGGGTCCGCGCCCGAGGGGCGTTCGTGTTGCGCATGTCGCTGGACCCGCCGTGGTCGATGCGCATCCAGGACGACGCCGCGCTGACCCTGATCTGTTTGACCCAGGGCACCGCGGTGCTCGTCACCGACTCCGGTGAGTCCGTGGCGTTGGGCGTCGGCGACGTGGCGTTGGCCCGGGGCACCGAGCCCTACGTCTTCGCCGACGATCCGGGCACGACGCCGCACGTCGTGATCCACCCCGGCAATCGGTGTACGACGCTGGCCGGCGAGTCCCTCGAGTTTGCCATGTCGGTGGGCGTCCGCACGTGGGGCAACGCCGTCGCGGGCGCGCACCGTGGCATCGTCTGCGCCTACCAAGGCCGCAGCGAGGTCAGTGCGCGCCTACTCGACGCGTTGCCCACGGTGGTCGTGCTGCGTGCCGCCGAGTGGCCGACGCCGCTGGTCGACGTGCTCGACACCGAGGCGGGCCGGGACGGGCCCGGACAGCAGGCCTATCTCGATCGCCTGGTGGATCTGTTGCTACTCGACGCTCTGCGGGCCTGGTTCGACCGCGCCGACAACGCGCCGACGTGGTGGCACGCGGAACGGGATCCGGTGGTGGGGCGCGCACTGAAGCTCATCTATCACCATCCGGCCCACGCCTGGACCGTCGCCAATCTGGCTGCAGCCGTTGGTTGTTCGCGGGCGGCGTTCGCCAGGCGCTTTGCCGAACGCGTCGGTGAGCCGCCCATCGCGTTCCTCACCAGCTGGCGGCTCGCGCTGGCCGCGGACAGGTTGCGCGCGACGGCGAGTTCCATCGCGGCCGTCGCCGCCGACGTCGGCTACGGCACCCCGTTCGCACTCTCGAGTGCCTTCAAACGGGCCTACGGCGTCAGCCCCAACTCGTATCGGCGCGAGCACGCCTACGACGGTGAGGGCGAGGGCGCCGCGGGGCTGGCACGCTGAGCACGCTTGGCCACCGCACCGGCCACCGAGGTCATCCCGATGGTGATGAGCGCGCCGAGGATCAGCGCCGACGGCTCCCCGTGCGTCAACAGATGCTGTTCGATTCCCAATGTCGCGGCGGCGACCGGTACCCCCAATTGCGCGGCTGCGAGCGTGGCCAACGACAACGGCTGCCCCAGCAACCGGCCGGTGCAGTGGGCCAGTAGCGCCCCGAGGCCAAGAGCGACGCCGAGCCCGATGAACTCCGGTCGGTCGGCGAGTTCGCGCACCTGCAGCGAGGCCCCCAGCCAGACGAAGAACAGCGGTCCGAAGAACCCCTCGGTGACGCCGAACAATTGGCGCGCCAATCGATTGGGTTCACCGACCGCCGAGACCACTAGCCCGAGGGCAAACCCCGCCAGCATGATCGAGACGTGGGTGGACACCGCCAACGCGGCCAGCCCGAAGAGGATGAGCAGGCTTATCCGAAGCTCCAGAGCCAGCCTGCGGGTATGGGAGTAGCGATGCATGCGCTGGCGCCAGCCATCGGCGGTGAGGTACTTCAGCAGCACGTACAGCACCAGGGCGCACGCCACGATCGCCAACGCACCCAGCGCCGCACGCGGAGCCCGACTGGGGTCGATCACCAACGGCAGCAACACGATCGAGGCGGCATCGGCGATCGCGATCTGGGCGGTGACGGACAACACCGCCGGGCCGGTGAGCCCCAGCGAGTTGATGACCGGCAACGCCAACGCCGCCGAAGAGGAGGCCATCAGCACCGCGTACAGCAGCGCGTGACCCGTGCCGAAGGCGTACGCCAGCCCAGCCCCCAGGACTGCGGCGCAGGCTCCGACCACGACGGCGCGCAACAACGCCTTCGGCAGCGCGGTGCGCAGGGTGGCATCGTGCATCGGCACGTGGGTACCCACGACGAACATCACCAGCGCGAAGCCGATGTTGGCCAGGAACGCGAAGGTCGGGTTAGTGGTGTCGACGACGTCGAATCCAGTTCTCCCGACGACGATCCCGGCGCTGAGCTCGCCCACGACCAGGGGAATGCCGAGTCGGGGCACGGCCGCGAGCACCGGACCGGCCAATCCGACGGCGACCACCAGCGCCAGCGTGGGAAACCCGAAGTCGCTCATCTCAGCGCATCAGGACTTCCACGACACCAGCCGGCACGGGATCGGCGTGTTCTCGTCGGTCAGGTAGCTTGCGCACACCCGGTGGTAGCCGTCGGCGACCTGCAGAGGCACGGCAGCGCGGAAGTCACCCCTTACCAACAAGATTGGCGACAGCGACTGCCCCTCGGAGATCTTGGTCAGGTCGGTGTGCACGTGGGCGTTCGTCTCGGGCAGTAGCGTCAAGCGGCCCGCCCGCAGGATGTCCTTGGCCTTGCGAAACAAGGGTTTCGCCGACTTGAGTTCGGCGACGATCTTGGCCACCGAGTCCGCATCGGCGCCGAGGCTCAGGTAGTCGGCCGCGGCGGCGTAGTCGTGATGCTCCGGTTCATCGAGCCACTTGACGATCATCGGGACACGATAAACCTCGTGACTGGGAACGGGTCGTAAGACTCGAAGCCGGCCCGCCCACAGCCGATCACGACGACGATTCGATTGCCGCGGCCAGCGATTGGAGCGTTCGCTCCCGCTCGTCGCCCATCCCGACGAGCGTGTCGACGGTGAGCGGTCCGAGGATGTGGGTGAAGCCGTGGCCCTCGTGCCCGAAGAATCCGGCCAATTCGAGCATGGCCACCCCATGGCCCAGGCTCCAGAGCCGGCCTGCGATGTTGAGTTCACCGTCGTCGCGGATGCGACCCGAGGCGATCATGCGGCGCACGACGTTTCGGAGCGCTTCGAACGACGCGGCCCACTCGGCGCGGTCCGTGGCCCCCTCGGTGGTGGTGAGGTCGGTCCTGGCCCCGGCGACAGACGCCGGCGCCGCGATGCCGAAGATGAGTTGATAGCGCTGTGGGTTCGCCAGGGCGAACGCGCGATACGCCGCACCCATCACGAAGAAGTCCGCGACGGGGTCGTCGGTCTGCGCTGCCTCCGTCAACGCCTGGGCGAACCTGGAGAAGGCTTCGCCGGCGACGGCGTCGATCACCCCCGTCATGCCGCCGAAGTGCGTGTAGACCGCCATGGTCGACGTTCCGGCCTCGGCGGCCAGGTTGCGCACGCTCAGCGACTGCAATCCATCGCGTTCGAGCAGTCGCAGGCCGCCGTCGATCAGCCGTTCCCGCATTGCGTTCACCCTTGCGATCCTGCCATAACGCTGTTATACCTAGGGGCACATAACACTGTTATAGGGAGTTCGAGACATGACGAACCGCTACCTGGAAGACGTGTTCGCGCCGATTAGCGAGGAGTACACGCTGACCGATCTGGAGGTGACGGGCGCGATCCCGGACTACCTCGACGGGCGCTATCTACGCAACGGCCCGAATCCGATCGGTGAACTCGATCCCGAGCTCTACCACTGGTTCATCGGCGACGGAATGGTGCACGGCATGCGCATCCGCGACGGCAAGGCCGAGTGGTACCGCAATCGGTGGGTGCGCAGCCCGCACGCGTCGCGCCTGTTGGGCGAGCTGCCGTCGGGCCGACCCACGGGGGTATCGCCGATCGGCGCCAACACCAACGTGATCGGCCACGCCGGCAAGACGCTGGCGCTGATCGAAAGTGGCGTCGCCAACTACGAACTGACCGACGAGTTGGACACCGTCGGCACCTGCGACTTCGAAGGGACGATCACCGGCGGGTACACGGCCCACCCCAAACGTGACCCCGATACCGGTGAGCTGCATGCGGTTTCCTACAGCATGTACCGCGGCGACACCGTGCAGTACTCGGTGATCGGCACCGACGGCCGGGCCCGGCGCACGGTCGACGTCCAGGTCACCGGTAGCCCGATGATGCACGACTTCTCGCTCACCGAGCGCCATGTCGTCTTCTACGACCTACCGGTCACGTTCGACGCCCGCCAGGCCGCGGAGTTGGCGGTGCCGCGTGGACTCCGACTGCCCGCCCGACTGATGTTGTCCGCGTTGATCGGTCGCATCCGCATCCCCGACCCGATCAGCGCCAGGACGCCGTCTGGAATGGGTTCGGACCGCCGGTTCCCGTATTCGTGGAATCCGCGCTACCCCGCCCGCGTCGGCGTCATGCCCCGCGAGGGCGGCAACGCCGACGTGCGTTGGTTCGACGTCGAACCGTGCTACGTGTTCCATCCGATGAATGCCTACGATGACGGCGACACCGTCGTACTCGACGTCGTGCGCCACCCCAAGATGTTCGACACCGACCACCTCGGGCCCAACGAGGGCCCACCCACGCTAGATCGTTGGACGGTCGACCTCGGCGACGGCAAGGTGCGCGAATCGCGGATCGACGACCGCGGGCAGGAGTTCCCCCGGGTCGACGAGCGCCTCGTCGGCAAGCGGCACCGGTACGGTTACGCACCCGCCGTCGGCGACGGCGCCGAGGGCACCAACGTCCTGCTCAAGCACGACTTCGTCGGCGGCAACAGCCAGGCGCGGTCGTTCGGCGCCGGGAAATCGCTGGGCGAGTTCGTCTTCCATCCGTCGGCGCCGGACGCCGGCGAGGACGACGGGGTGCTGATGGGCTACGTCTACGATCGGGCGTCCGATCGCAGCGAGTTGGCGGTCCTGGATGCGCAGACCCTGGACCAGGTGGCCGCCGTGAAGCTGCCCCACCGGGTGCCGGCGGGCTTCCACGGCAACTGGGTGCCGTCGGCATAGCCCGGCAACTGGGTGCCGTCGGCATAGCCCGGCGCGCGTGGGCGGCGCGTAGCAAGATTCACGTCATGGCCGCTCGTCGACACTCCGCACTGGTCGGCCGACTCGCAGCCAGCCGGTCCGACAACTCCCAGCGCGCCATCGTCGACGAACTGCGCAGGGTGATCCTCGACGGTGGTGTTCCGCCCGGCTCGCCGATACCCGTCAACGAGGTCGCCGAGGTCTTCGGCGTCAGCCCCATCCCGGTGCGGGAGAGCCTCAAGACGCTGACCGCCGAAGGGCTCGTCGCGCACCAACCGAATGTCGGGTATGCCGTCGCTCGACTCACCGCCACCGAACTGGCCGAGCTCTACATCGTGCGAGCCACGCTCGAGTCCGCTGCGCTGTCCGCCGCGGTCGCCAACGCCTCCGAGACGGAGCGCACCGCCGTCGCAACCGCCCACCGGTTGCTGGAAAGGGCCGTCGCCGAAGATGATCCGCAGACCTACCACCGTCAGAGCCGACACTTCCACCTCGGCCTCACCCGGCCGTCGGGAATGCTGAGGCTGGTCCACATGCTCGAATCGGCTTGGAACATCACCGAACCCGTGCAGCTCATGGTGCACGTCGCGCCCTCCCAGCGGGCCGCGCTACACACCGACCATGGACAGATGCTCGAGGCGTTCCTCGACCGCGACACCGACGCGTTGCTCGCGGTCACCGGCGACCATCACCGCCGGCTCAGCGAGGTGGTGTCCAGCCTGCCCCCGGACAGCGGATTGATCTCACGCGACTGACGGGCGCTCACGGGAATGAGTCGGGGGTGTTTCCTGGGCAAGCAAAATATATTTCCCACGCAACAGCTGGGAAACAACGCGGCGCTACTTTTCCGACATCGCATGTCCTTCGGACACCAGACAGGACAGGAAGTAGCCCCATGACAGAAACCCGCGACCTCCCGCCAGGCGCCCGCGCCGGTGCGGGCGATACCGTCGAAGCCGCCGGCCATCCCGTTGGGGGCGGCGTCATCAAGGAGGGTTACGACCCCCGGCTGACCAACGAGGACCTCGCTCCGCTCGGCAAGCAGTCCTGGACGTCGTACAACATCTTCGCGTTCTGGATGTCCGACGTGCACAGCGTCGGTGGCTACGTCACCGCGGGCAGCCTCTTCGCGCTGGGGTTGGCCAGCTGGCAGGTGCTGATCGCGCTGCTGGTCGGCATCACCATCGTCTACTACCTGTGCAACCTGGTCGCCAAGCCCAGCCAACAGGCCGGGGTGCCCTACCCGGTGGTGTGCCGCAGCCCGTTCGGCGTGCTGGGGGCGAACATCCCGGCAATCATCCGCGGCCTGATCGCCGTGGCCTGGTACGGCATCCAGACCTACCTGGCCTCGGCGGCGCTGGACGTCGTGCTGCTCAAGCTGTTCCCCGGCTTGGCTCCGTACGCCGACGTCGACCAGTACGGCTTCACCGGCCTGTCGCTGCTCGGCTGGGGCAGCTTCACGCTCCTGTGGATCCTGCAGGCTGCGGTGTTCTGGCGCGGCATGGAATCGATCCGCAAGTTCATCGACTTCTGCGGTCCGGCCGTCTACGTCGTGATGTTCATCCTGTGCGGTTACCTGCTGTGGAAGTCCGGCTGGCACGTCAGCTTGAACCTCGGCGGCGAGAAGAAGGGCAACACGCTGGTCATCATGCTCGGCGCGATCGCGCTGGTGGTGTCCTACTTCTCCGGCCCGATGCTCAACTTCGGCGACTTCGCCCGCTACGGCAAGAGCTTCCAGGCGGTCAAGAAGGGCAACTTCCTCGGACTTCCGGTCAACTTCCTGGTGTTCTCCCTGCTGGTGGTCATCACCGCGGCAGCGACGGTGCCCGTCTTCGGCGAACTGCTCACCGACCCGGTGCAGACCGTCGCCAGGATCGACAGCGTGACCGCAATCGTGTTGGGCGCCTTGACGTTCAGCATCGCCACCATCGGCATCAACATCGTGGCCAACTTCATCTCGCCCGCGTTCGACTTCTCCAACGTCAGCCCGCAGCGCATCAGCTGGCGGATGGGCGGCATGATCGCCGCCGTCGGTTCGGTACTGCTGACACCGTGGAACCTCTACGGCAATCCGGAGGTCATCCACTACACGCTGGAGACGCTCGGCGCGTTCATCGGCCCGCTGTTCGGCGTGCTGCTGGCGGACTTCTATCTGGTGCGCAAGCAGAAGATCGTCGTGGACGACCTGTTCACCATGTCCAAGACGGCCAACTACTGGTACAAGAACGGGTACAACCCGGCCGCGGTCGTCGCGACGGTGGTGGGCGCCATCCTGGCCATGGCCCCGGTGCTGCTCGGCGGCCTGGTCTGGGGCATGACCGGCGCGTCGCAGTACAGCTGGTTCATCGGCTGCGGGGTGGCCTTCGGCCTGTACTACCTGCTGGCCACTCGCGGCGCATGGAAGATGACCCCACTCAAGGAGGCGGAAGTAGTCGCCTGAGCGACCCGCCCCACGCGCTACGGCCCGACATTCCACAACTGGAATGTCGGGCCGTAGCATTTCTGCGGTGAGCCTTCGAATCGCCGCCCTCGGCCTACTGGCCCAGCATCCCGGCAGTGGCTATGACCTGCTAAGACGCTTCGAACAGTCGATGGCCAACGTGTGGCCCGCGACCCAGAGCCAGCTCTACGGCGAACTGAACAAGCTGGCCGACGCGGGGCTCATCGAGGTCTCCGAGCTCGGCCCGCGGGGGCGCAAGGAGTACCGCGTGACGGCGGCCGGCCGGGCCGAGCTGCTGCGCTGGATCAACGATCCGCGCGACGATCCCCCCTCGCGGCGCCCCGACCTGTTGCGCGTCTTCCTGCTCGGACAGGCCCCGGCCGCCGACGCCCGCACCTACGTCACGACCTTCGCCGACCGGGCGGAGGCAGACCTGAAAAGGTTTGAGCACCTTCGCGATTCGATTGATTGGACGGAAGACGACGCCAGCTTCTTCAGCCGTGCCGCCCTGGAGTACGGGCTCCGCCATGCCGCCATGGAGGCCGACTGGGCGCGCTGGCTACTGGCGGCCATCGAGCAGCGGGCACAAAAGTAGTCCCGTCAAAAGATTGCATCGCGATAGTTTCCGATATATCGTCAACGTATCGGAAGCGCACTTGGCGTTTCCCCACCCTTAGGAGAAACACCCATGAACACCCCATTCACTCCCCCAAATGGACCCTTCGGACCGGCTACCGCCGGCGGCTTCGGATTCGGCCCGTTCGATCGGCGCGCCCCCCACGGGCAACGCCGTCGGGCCCGCCGCGAGTTCCGCGACCACGTGCTGGGCCACCGCGACGAGCTCCACGACCACCTCGCCGAGCATGCGGCCGACGCCGGCTTCGGCCCCGGCCGCGGCTTCGGCGGACCCGGTTTCGGCGGCCCCGGCTTCGGCTTCCCTCCGGGTGGCCGGCGCGGCGGCAGGCGTGGCGGAGGCCGCGGCAGGCGCGGTGACGTACGGGCCGCCATTCTCACGCTGCTCGTCGAGCGGCCCATGCACGGCTACGAGATGATCCAGGAGATCGCCGAGCGCAGCCAGGAACTGTGGAAGCCCAGCCCGGGCTCGGTCTACCCGACCCTGCAGCTGCTGGTCGACGAAGGCCTGATCGTGGGCACCGACAGCGACGGCAGCAAGAAGCTCTTCGAGCTCACCGACGCCGGCCGGGCCGCCGCCGAGAAGATCGAAACGGCTCCCTGGGACGAGATCACCGAAGGTGCCGACCCTGGCGCGGTCAGCCTGCGCAACGCCGTCGGCCAGCTGATGGGCGCGGTCAAGCAGTCCTTCTTCGCGGCCAATGCCGACCAGCAGAAGCGCATTGCCGACGTCGTCAACAACGCCCGCAAGGAGATCTACCAGATCCTCGGCGAGGCCGAGTAACCCAGCGATTCGTGGAGTCTTGGCGGCGCCGAGCGCCGCCAAGACTCCACGAAACCCTCTAGGAGAGGCCGCATCATCCGGATGGAATGCGCCCCTTTCGCGGTTGGAGCCAACATGACGACTTTTCCACTCGGCCAATTCACCGTCCACCGCGTCGGATTCGGAGCGATGCAGCTCCCAGGACCCGGCGTCTTCGGACCGCCCCGCGATCGGGAGCAGGCACTGGCCGTATTGACGCGTGCCGTAGAACTCGGTGTCGACCACATCGACACCGCCCAGTTCTACGGACCCGACGTCGCCAACGAATTGATCCGCGAGGCGCTGCACCCGTACCCCGAGAACCTGGCGCTGGTGTCCAAGGTCGGTGCCCGGCGGGACGAGGCGGGCGGCTGGATCGGGGCACAACAGCCCGACGAACTGCGCGCCGACATCGAGGTCAACTTGCGTGAGCTCGGCGTCGACCAACTGGCCGCGGTCAATCTGCGCATTCACTCCGGTGATCCGAACTCCATCGGCCCGGTCGACCGCGAGCTCTTCGACCGCCAGCTGACCGCGATGATCGCAGCCCGGGACGAAGGCCTCATCGGGGGCATCGGGCTGTCCAGCATCGCGCTCGAACATCTCGAGTTCGCGCTGGAGCGCACCGACATCGTCACGGTGCAGAACGCCTACAACCTGGTCGATCGGAGCTCGCAGTCGGTGCTCGACGCGTGCACCGAACGCGGCATCTCGTTCGTCCCGTTCTTCCCGCTGGGTTCGGCGTTCCATGCCGAGAATCCGGTGCTCGGCCACCCCGCCGTCCAGAAGGCCGCCGCCGAGCTAAACAAGACCCCCGCCCAGATCGCGCTGGCGTGGACGTTGAACGTGGCGCCCAACGTGCTGCTGATTCCCGGTACGTCGTCACTCGACCACCTCGAGGAGAACCTGGCGGTGGCCGATATCGAGCTGCCCGCAGACTTCCTCGCCTAGCCGTGATTTGTGCACCCGCGGGCGCGCTGAGCGCGCCCGCGGGTGCACAAATCACTGGACGTCGACCCAGTCGAGGGTGCGCTTGACGGCCTTCTGCCAGCCCTCGTATCCGGCGGCCCGCTGGTCGTCGGACTACTCGGGCGTCCAGCGCTTGTCCTCCTGCCAGTTGGCCCGCAGGTCATCCGGGCCGGCCCAGAATCCGACGGCCAGGCCCGCCGCGTAGGCCGCTCCGAGCGCGGTGGTCTCCGCCACGACCGGCTTGACCACGTCGACGCCCAACACGTCGGACTGGATCTGCATGCACAAGTCGTTGGCCGTGACGCCGCCGTCGACCTTCAACACCTCGAGGTGTACACCGGAATCGGCCTCCATGGCATCGACCACGTCGCGGCTCTGGTAGCAGATGGCCTCCAGGGTCGCCCGCGCCACGTGGGCGTTGGTGTTGAAGCGGGACAGCCCGACGATCGCCCCGCGCGCGTCGGACCGCCAGTAGGGGGCGAACAGGCCGGAGAACGCGGGCACGAAGTACACACCGCCGTTGTCGGAGACCTGCCGCGCGAGCGACTCGCTTTGCGACGCCCCGCTGATGATGCCCAGCTGGTCGCGCAGCCACTGCACCGCCGAACCGGTCACGGCGATCGAACCCTCAAGTGCGTAAACGGGTTTCGCGTCACCGAACTGGTAGCAGACGGTGGTCAGCAGCCCGTGCTCGGACCGCACGATCTGCTCGCCGGTATTCAGCAGCAGGAAATTGCCCGTGCCGTAGGTGTTCTTGGCCTCCCCCGCCCGCAGGCACACCTGCCCCACCATGGCGGCCTGTTGGTCGCCGAGGATGCCGGTGATTGCGACCTCGCCGCCGAGCGGGCCGTCCGCCCGCGTCATCCCGTAGGCCTGCGGCAGCGACGACGGCTTGATCTCGGGCAGCATCTGAACGGGAATGCCGAAGAACGACAACAACTCCTCGTCCCAGTCCAGCGTCTCGAGGTTCATCAGCATGGTCCGGCTGGCGTTGGTGACGTCGGTAACGTGCACCCCGCCGCGCGGCCCCCCGGTGAGGTTCCACACCACCCAGGTGTCGGCGGTGCCGAAGATCGCGTCACCGCGCTCGGCGGCCGCGCGCACCCCGTCGACGTTCTCCAGGATCCACTGCACCTTGCCCGCCGAGAAGTACGTCGCGGGCGGCAGCCCGGCCTTCTGCCGGATTACGTCCCCCCGCCCGTCGCGGTCGAGCGCCGAGGCGATCCGGTCGGTCCTGGTGTCCTGCCACACGATCGCGTTGTAATACGGCCGGCCGGTGCGCCGGTTCCACACCAGCGCCGTCTCGCGCTGATTGGTGATGCCGAGGGCGACGACGTCGGCCGCCGTCAGGTTGGTCGAATTCAGCGCCGACATCAGCACCGACTCGGTGCGTTCGGCGATCTCCACGGGGTTGTGCTCGACCCAGCCCGCCTTCGGCAGTATCTGCTCGTGTTCGAGCTGATGACGGCCGACCTCGGCGCCGTCGTGGTCGAAGATCATGCACCGGGTGCTGGTGGTGCCCTGGTCGATGGCGACGACGAACTCAGCCACTGGTCTCCTTGTCCGGTTACGGGGTCCAGTCGTCCATCATGGACTACATGACCAAGGCGTTAGGCGACATCGCGCGCATGCCCCGCGGCGGCCCGAACGCGTCGTGCCTGGATCGGGCCCTGCAGACCGACTGCGCGGAGTATCTCGACCGAACTGACGTCGACCCCAAGATCAAGCGCAGCGTCGTAACGGCGTTGGAGCGCACCGGCGAATGGTTCGGCACCCACGAGAGGTTCGCGCAGCTGGTCCTCGAGGAAGTCGCCGAGGTGCCCGACCCGCGCTTGCTGGAGCTCGGCTCCGGACACGGCGGACTGTCGGCCAAGCTGCTGGAAATGCATCCCACGGCTCGGCTGACCGTCACCGACGTCGAACCCGACTCGGTCGCCGCGATGGCCGCCGGCGAGCTCGGCGCGCACCCCCGCGCCGTCGTCCGCAACATGGACGCGACGGCGATCGACGCGGCCGACGGGGCCTTCGACCTTGCGGTGTTCGCGCTGTCGTTTCACCACTTGCCGCCGCCGGCGGCGGTCCGGGTGTTCGCCGAGGGCACCCGGGTAGCCACGAAGCTGGTGATCATCGACCTGCCCCGGCCGCCCGCCCCGCTGCACCTGCTGCGGCTGGCGACGATGTTGCCGCTGGCACCGTTCGTGCCGTTCGTGCACGACGGTGTCATCAGCTCGCTGCGCAGCTACAGTCCGTCGGCGCTGCGCGCGCTGGCCGAATACGCCGGGGTCGACGTGGAGTTGCGAGGCGGGTTGCTCAGTCCGCAGGTGGCGATGGGCGACACGCCGTTAGGCTCGCCTGGTGGGTGACGACGTCACACAGACGACCTTCAGCCGGGCGCACCGCCGGGAGTACCGGCGCAAGGTCGCGCTGAGTCTGGACGTCTTCGAGACGATGCTGCACGAGGCGAGCTTCGAACCCGGCCTGCCGATGACCGGCATGGAAATCGAGTGCAACCTGGTCGACGCCGAGTATCAGCCGGCCATGAGCAACGCCGACGTGCTGGCCTCCATCGCCGATCCGGCCTATCAGACCGAATTGGGCGCCTACAACATCGAATTCAACGTGCCGCCGCGCCCGCTGCCAGGCCGCACCGGGTTCGAGCTGGAAGCCGAGATCCGCGCCAGCCTGAACGCGGCCGAATCCAGGGCCGACGACGACGGCGCCCACATCGTGATGATCGGCATCCTGCCGACGCTGATGCCCGAGCATCTGAACGGCGATTGGATGAGCTCCTCGACCCGGTACCAGGCGCTCAACGACTCGATCTTCACCGCCCGCGGCGAGGACATCGACATCGACATCGACGGGCCCGAGCCGCTGAGCCTGCAGTCGGCGTCGATAGCGCCCGAATCCGCCTGCACCAGCATGCAATTACACCTGCAGGTGGCGCCGGCCAGCTTCGCTCGGTACTGGAATGCCGCCCAGTTGCTGGCCGGTCCGCAACTGGCACTCGGCGCGAATTCACCGTACTTCTTCGGCCACCAACTGTGGTCGGAGACCCGCATCGAACTGTTCGCGCAAGCCACCGACACCCGGCCCGAGGAGCTCAAGGCGCAGGGCGTACGCCCGCGAGTGTGGTTCGGGGAACGCTGGATAACGTCGATATTCGACCTCTTCGAGGAGAACGTGCGCTACTTCCCGTCGCTGCTGCCGGAGCTCTCCGACGAGGACCCCGTGGCCGAGTTGGCGGCCGGACGCACGCCGACGCTGTCCGAACTGCGGCTGCACAACGGCACGATCTACCGCTGGAACCGGCCGGTGTACGACGTCGTCACGACCGACGGAGTCGCCCGTCCACACCTTCGCGTCGAGAACCGCGTGCTGCCCGCCGGCCCGACGGTGTTGGACATGATGGCGAACTCGGCGTTCTACTACGGGCTGCTGCGCGCGCTTTCCGACGAGGATCGGCCGGTGTGGACCCAGATGAGTTTCGCTGCGGCCGAACAGAACTTCGTCGCCGCGGCCCGGCACGGCCTGGACGCGCAGTTCTATTGGCCCGGGTTGGGCCGCGTCGCACCGGACGAGTTGGTGCTGCGTCAACTGCTGCCCATGGCCTACGAGGGACTGCGCAGCTGGGACGTCGCACCCGAGGTGCGCGACCGCTTCCTCGGCGTCATCGAAGGCCGCGCGAAGTCGGGGCGCAACGGCTCGACCTGGCAGGTGGCGACGGTGCACGCGTTGCAGGAACGCGGACTGACCCGGCCGCAGGCGCTGGCCGAGATGCTGCGGCTGTACTGCGAGCGGATGCACAGCAACGAGCCCGTCCACACCTGGGACGGCCCGGACGGTGGCCGGTCGTGAGGCGGACCGCAGTGGTGCTCGGGTTGGTACTGGCCCTGCTGGGCTGTCATTCGAATCGGGCTGGCGCGCAGCCACTTGCCGTCAACCTCGACCAGGCGTTCACCCTGGCCGGTGGCCAGGAGGCCACGATCAACGGCGAGAACATGCGGCTGCGCTTCGACCAGGTGCTGGAGGACTCGCGCTGCCCCAAACGCGTCGAATGCTTCTGGACCGGCCAGGCCCGAATCGCCGTCATGGTCGAACCGAACGGACGGGGTGAGAACGAACTCGAGTTCAACACCAACCCCGCTCCGGGCCAGAACACTCAGACGGCCCGGGTGGACGAGTACACGATCACGCTGCGCTCCCTCG
>JAHFVB010000425.1 GCA_023264755.1 Mycobacterium sp.
GCGGGTACCGGATCGGGCGGGTCCAAGTGGATCTAAGCCAACCGGGCCGCGTCGGCCGGCGCCCAGCTGCTGTCCAGAGTCGGCGGTGGCGCGGCCCGCAGGGCCGTCAAGAGCGGGGCGGCAGCGTCGGGACCGGCGGGCGAGGCGAACGCCAGATGCACGACGGGAACGCCCCGTAGCGCTTCGGGAAACGGTGCACCCGGAGGCGTATGCAGGACGCTGATGCTCGTAGCCAGTGCGTCGCCGACCTCGCCCATGGCGCTCGACCACGCCTCGGTGACCGCGGCGAGCTCGGCGATGCCCCACAATTGGTAGCCAGCCCATAGCGCTTGGGGTGCAACGAGTTCGAACGTCAACCTGGTGGCGATGCCGACTCCGCCGCCGCCGCGAAACGCCCACAGCGCCTCGCGGTCCACCGGATCGGGTGCGTCCTCGACGGCTCGTCGCGCCTGCCCGAGGCCGTCGACGTAGTCCACGGCCAGCAGGCTGGAGCTGGCCATGCCGTAGGGGCGGGTCAGGAAACCCACCCCTCCGCCGAAGGCGTAGCCGGCAACGGCCACCGTCGGTGATGAGCCGGCCAGCCCGAACAAACCGTGCCGTTCAGCCTTTGAGTTGACGGCAGACCACGTCGCTCCCGCGCCCACGTGGGCGATGCGAGCCTCCGCATCGATGAACACGTCGTCCAGGCCGGAGGTGGCGACGAGCACCTGGTTGGGTCCGATCGGCGCGCCGGCACCGTGCCCGCTGGCCTGCACCGCTACGCCCAGATTCCGACCGGCAGCCCAGCGCACCGCCTGGGCGACCTCCTCGGCACTGTGCGGATGGGCGACCACGGCCGGCCGTTGCGCGCCGGTGGAGTTGTGCGGGGTGGTCCCGGCGCGATACGCCGAACTGCCCGGCCATGCCAGCAAGTCGTCCCTCATCTAGTTCACCACAGCTCCTTCGCGAGCTCCTGCGCGGCCGTCCGCCCCTCCGGGCCGGCGCCGGCCGCATTGCAGATCGCGGCGCGGACGCCTACCGTAACATTTATCCGGAATCTTTCATCCGGATAAATGTTTAAGTGGATGACTGCGCCGGACGAACCGTCCCTGGCCATGATTCGAGGGAGTGACGTCGCGATGACCGAGTTCAACGACCGCGTCATCGCGGAGTTCCGAGCCAACGGCGGGCGCGTGGACACCGGCGGCTTCGGCACCAAACTCGTGTTGATCCATTCCATCGGCGCGCGCAGCGGCGCCGAGCGAGTCAACCCCGCCCTGTCGCTCAAGGACGGGACCGAACGGCTCGTCATCGCCTCGTCGGCAGGCAGGCCGGACAATCCCGGCTGGTATCACAACTTGCGCGCGCACCCCGACATCACCATCGAAACCCCAGAGGGCGTCGAGCAAGTCACCGCGGTCGAACTCGACGACGCGCAGTACACCGAGGCGTGGCGGCGCTTCGACGCCGACTCCCCGATCTTCGCCAAGTATCAGGAGTCGGCCGGCTCCCGGCGGCTGCCGATCTTCCGGCTGCAACGTCGCTGACCCCCGAGACCGAGCCACCAGCGGAGCGGGCCTCGAACACCCTGTTGGGCAACGACTCCAAAGGAGCAAGACCATGACACTAGAGGGAACCGTCGCCGTTGTCGGAGCCACCGGACGCCAAGGCGGCGCGGCGGCGCGAGCGCTGCTGGACGCGGGAGTGAGCGTGCGGGCGCTGGTGCGCGACCCGGCCAAGCCGGCGGCGCGAGCACTCGCAGCGGCCGGCGCACAGTTGGCGGTCATCGACTTCGACGATCCGAGGACGCTGCCGGCGGCCTTTGACGGGGTGGCTCGGGTATTTGCGATGACCACGATGGAGTCGGGCCGGGGAACCGCCGGGGAAACCGCCGACGGCATCGCCATCGCCGACGCGGCGAAGGCGGCGTCGGTGGAGCATCTGGTCTACAGCTCGGTGGGCGGCGCCGAGCGCCACACCGGAATCCCGCACTTCGAAAGCAAGCGACGCGTCGAGGAACACATCGAAGGCATCGGTATCCCAGCAACTTTCGTTCGCCCCACCTTCTTCTACGAGAACCTGGTGGCCCGGCCACCCGTCCCCGAGGACGGCACCATCGTGGTACGGCTACCGCTGCCCGACGGCATCCCGCTGCAGATGGTGGCGGTCGAAGACATCGGAATCGTGGCGGCGGCGGTGATCATCGACCCGGATCGGGTGCCCGGCGGTGCGGTCGAAATCGCCGGTGACGAGTTGACCGGCTCGCAGCTCGCCGCGACCTTCGGACGCCAAGCCGCGATGCCGGCCCGCTACGAACCACTGCCGTTGGCCACTGCAGCCGACGACGATCTCCGGGCCATGTTCGCGTGGTTCGCCAAACCGCCCTCCTATCAAGCCGATCGCGCGTTGACCGCTCAACTCGATCCGCAGCTGCAAACCTTCGAACAGTGGTTGGCGCGGCATTGGTCTGCCTAGCACGCTGAGTCGACCACGCCTACGAGCGGAGTACCACGGTGTCCGAACGACAGCGGCTCGCCTTGGACGAACTTCTGCGCGCCAGCCCGCTGGACATCGGCGGTGACGTCGCCGAGCAGAGAGACGTCTTCGATCGAATGCTGACCGCGACGCCCCTGGCGTCCGACGTGCAGCTCACCCCCAACACGCTCGGCGCAGTCCCAGTCGTCGACGTAATCGTCGACCCCATGGCCACCGACGTAGTCCTGTTCCTGCACGGCGGCGCCTTCGCCATCGGCTCGGCAGCGACGGGCGTTCCGCTGGCCGCCGACGTCGCGCGCCGGGCGAAGGCCCGAGCCTGCTCGGTCGAATACCGGCTGGCGCCCGAGCATCCGTTTCCCGCGGGTCTCCAGGACGCGATCGAGGCCTACCGCGCACTCATCGCAGACGTCGATCCGAAGCACGTCAGCCTGGTCGGCGAATCCGCCGGCGGCGGACTGACCATCGCCACCCTGCTGGGCATTCGCGACCGCGGCCTCCCACTGCCCGCCTCGGCGGCGGTCTTCTCCCCCTGGGTCGATCTCACCCTCAGCGGCCAAAGCCTGAGCACCAAGAGTCACGTCGATCCGGTACTGACCCCGGCGGGTTTGCGCGTTCGTGCGAACGACTACGCCCGGGGAACCAGTACAGGCGAAGCGAGCCCACTGTTCGCCGATCTCAGCGGGCTGCCGCCCCTGCTCATCCAGGTCGGTTCACACGAGATCCTGCTCGATGACGCCACCCGGCTGGCCGCCCGCGCCGCCCACTACGACGTCGCCGTGCAACTTCAGGTCACCCCCCAAGTACCCCACGTCTTTCAGGGCTTCGCCGCCATACTCGACGAGGGCGATCGTGCACTCGATGCGGCCGGTTCGTTCCTGACCCACCACTTCGGTGCGGCATCCCTGCCGTCAACCCGGACGCCCACGATGATGGACTCGCCTCCTGCGCCCTAGTACGAGATCACGCCGAGTGACGTTGCCACCCTGCGCATTTCCTCGTGCATCCCGCCATAGGCCGGCGACTTGGGCAGCAGCCGCTTGTCGATCTTGGTGACGGCGCTGTAGTTGGTGTCGACGACGTTCGCGATGGGCACCTGCGATATCTGGCTCAACAACTGGTAGGCGTCCAGCCGGTCGAGCCCGTAAAGCTCACCAAGCCAGCCGATCATCTCCATCTGACCCGCCCGCCAAGCCTCCTCGAGCGGCCGGCCGGAGCCGATGCACATGAGCTGGTCGTCGTTCTCGATCCTGGGCCAGGCCGGTCCCGCGGTCTTGATCACGTCGACGATCGCAGTGACGTTCATGGCGCCCTCCACGGCCGTGCCACACGACTCGCCCTCCCCCTGCCGGTAGTGACCGTCACCGAGTGAGAACAATGCCCCCTCGACGTTCACCCGCAGATAACACGTTGCGCCGGCAGCCATTTCGGGGGTATCCATGTTGCCGCCGAAGTAGTCCGGCACCAGCGAGGTGCGGACCTCGCGGCGGGCCGGAGCCACTCCGACGGTCCCGAGCATCGGGTTGGCCGGCAGCGCGACCTCGAAGTCGCTGCCACGTGCCGAGAATCCGACCGTGCGGGTGGCCGAATCGTATTCGTAGATCCAGGTGCGCTCGGGCAGCGCCGGTTGCAGCGTGGGGCTGGCCGGGATGCTGGTGAGGCCGCCGAAGAACGGGATCAGCGTCGACGCGCCCCAGCTTCGCGCCGGGGTCAGGTCGACCAGATGAACCGCGAGCGTGTCCCCGGGTTCGGCGCCGTCGATCCAGAACGGTCCGGTCTGAGGATTGAGGTCCTCGGTGTCGAAGACGGTGCTGGCGACGTCATCGATCGTCGTGATGCGGCCGCCGTAGGCGTCCTCGGTCCACAACGTCAGGACGGTGCCGGGCTTGATTCTGCGCACCGGCGCCGCCCCACCGAAGGTGTAACTCAGCTCGTCGACCTTCGGCACGAACGTCAGGTGGTCCATGACCACCATCCTGGTGGAAGGTCGGTCCGACCGCGGGGCGAGTCGGACCGACCGGCGGGTCTGGCCCGAAGCTAGACCGCGGCCTTGAGCTCTTCGGCCTTGTTGGTCCGCTCCCACGGCAGGTCGATGTCGGTGCGACCGAAGTGACCGTATGCGGCCGTCGGCGCGTAGATGGGCCGAAGCAGGTCCAGGTCGCGGACGATCGCGCCCGGTCGCAGGTCGAAGACCGAGGTGATGGCCTTCTCGATACGGGCCGGGTCGATGGTCTCGCTGCCGAACGTCTCGACGAACAGACCAACCGGGGCGGCCTTGCCGATGGCGTAGGCCACCTGCACCTCGACGCGCTCCGCCAGGCC
>JAHFVB010000059.1 GCA_023264755.1 Mycobacterium sp.
ACCAAGCAGCGCTTCGTCTTGGCGGAGCTGCGGAACGCATTCGACGTGGTGACGGTCTCGGCGCGCGCGTTGATCAGCAGCGGAGCCTTCTTGGTGTCCGGCCCGCCGTCCGCGGCCTGCTTGACCCACGGCGGCACCAGCCCCCAGCGCATCAGCCGTACCCGCCGGGTGGATTGGTCGCCGGGCTCGCTGTGCCGCTTGACGACGGTGGCGATGGCGGTGGTGGGTGCCACGTTGTAGTTCGGCGCGGGGTAGTTCGGCGCGGGGTAGTTCGGCGCGGGCTGACCCTGTTCGACCGGCGTCACCTCGTCGATGGCCTTGATCTTCTCGGCCAGCAGCGCCGGATCGGTCGTCACCGCGAATCGCCCACACACGAAGTCCATGGTTCCAGACGCAGGCGACAAGGCAGGATGGTCACCGTGAACGCACCCGCCCGCGAGCAGCAGAAGGACCTTTGGCCCGCACCATCCACGGCGGCCCCCGTACACGCGACCGTCACGGTGCCCGGTTCCAAGTCCCAGACCAATCGCGCACTCGTGCTCGCCGCGCTGGCCGGCGCACACGGCACCTCGACGGTCGGCGGTGCGCTCCGCAGCCGCGACACCGACCTGATGATCGCAGCGCTGAACACCCTCGGCATCGGCATCGAGGGCGCCGACACCGAGCTGACGATCAGCGGGCGGGTGGCTCCGCCGCCGGATGCGCACGTCGACTGCGGGTTGGCGGGCACCGTGCTGCGCTTCGTGCCGCCACTGGCCGCCCTGGGCACCGGGCTCGTCACGTTCGACGGCGACGAACAGGCTCGCTCCCGACCCATCGCCCCCCTGCTGGACGCGCTGCGCGGGCTCGGCGTGGCCGTCGAGGGCGACGCGCTGCCATTCCGGGTGCGGGGCACCGGCTCCGTGGCGGGTGGCACGGTGGCGCTGGACGCCTCGGCGTCCAGTCAGTTCGTCTCGGGGCTGCTGCTGTCCGGGGCGACGTTCGCCGACGGGCTGACCGTCATACACACCGGCGACGCGGTGCCGTCGGCGCCGCACGTCGCCATGACGGTCGCGATGTTGCGCACCGCGGGCGTGGCCGTCGACGACACGACCGCCAACCGGTGGCGCGTCGAACCGGGCCCCATCGCAGCGCGCCACTGGGACATCGAACCGGACCTGTCCAACGCCGTGCCGTTCCTGGCCGCCGCGCTCGTCACCGGCGGAACGGTGCGGATAGCGGGCTGGCCGCGGGCCAGCGTGCAGCCCGCCGAGACCATCATCGCCCTGCTGCAGCAACTGGGTGCCGTTGTCCGCCATCAAGATTCACACCTAGAAGTGACGGGACCGCGCCAGTACGCGGGATTCGACGCGGAGCTGCGCGACGTCGGCGAACTCGCCCCGTCCGTCGCCGCACTGGCCGCGTTGGCCGAACCCGGCACGGTGTCGACGCTCACGGGCATCGCACATCTGCGCGGCCACGAAACCGACCGGCTGGCGGCCCTGTCGGCCGAGCTGAACGGCTTGGGCGGCCAGTGCGAGGAGACGCCCGACGGGCTGGTCATCACCGCGCGAGCGCTTCACGGCGGGGTATGGCGTTCCTACGCCGACCACCGGATGGCAACCGCGGGTGCCATCGTCGGACTGCGCGTGCCCGGCGTCCAGGTCGAGGACGTCGGAACCACCGCGAAGACGCTGCCCGACTTCCCGCGGATGTGGGCCGACATGCTGACCCAGCAGGTTCCCCAGCGCCCGTGAGCCAGCGCGAATACGACGAGTCCGACGTCCGGGTGCGCTCGGGGCGCGGCTCGCGGCCGCGGACGAAGACCCGCCCCGAACACGCCGACGCCGTCGCCGCGATGGTCGTGACGGTCGACCGCGGGCGGTGGGGGTGCGCGCTTGGGGGTGACCCGGCGCGCGTCGTCACTGCCATGCGCGCGCGGGAACTCGGGCGCACCCCCATCGTCGTCGGCGACGACGTGGGCATCGTCGGTGACGTGTCCGGCCGACCCGACACGCTGGCCCGGATCGTCCGCCGGGGAGAACGGCGAACGGTGTTGCGCCGCACCGCCGATGACACCGACCCGACCGAACGCGTCGTCGTCGCCAATGCCGATCAACTTCTGATCGTGGTGGCCCTGGCCGATCCGCCACCGCGCACCGGGTTCGTCGAACGCTCACTGATCGCCGCCTACGTCGGCGGGTTGGCTCCGATACTGTGCCTGACGAAGTCCGATCTGGCCGACCCCGAGCCGTTCGCCGCGCAGTTCGCCGGCCTGGAGCTCAAGATCGTCACCGCCGGGCGCACCGACCCACTGGACGCGATCCGCGCGTTGGTCACCGGCAAGGTGACGGTGTTCCTGGGCCACTCCGGGGTCGGCAAGTCGACGCTGGTGAACCGGCTGGTGCCCGACGCCGATCGAGCTGTCGGGGTGGTGTCGGGGGTCGGGAAGGGCAGGCACACCTCGACGCAGTCGGTCGCGCTGCCGCTCCCGGGGTCGGGCTGGGTGATCGATACGCCGGGCATCCGATCGTTCGGGTTGGCTCACGTCAAGGCCGACGACGTGATGCAGGCCTTCTCGGATCTGGCCGAGGCCATCGAGGACTGTCCACGCGGCTGTGGCCATCTCGGTCCCCCGGCCGACCCGGAGTGCGCGCTCGACGCGCTCACCGGCGCGGCCGCCGCCCGCGTACTCGCCGCGCGTCGCCTGTTGGCCGCGCTGTCCGAGGGCGCCGCGTACTAGCCGACGGACCACCGGCTGACCCGCTCGTTTGCGCATCGCGGACAGGGGGCACGCTATGTCGATGAGCAACGTACCGACCATCGCACTCAACGACGGCAACACCATCCCGCAGCTGGGCTTCGGCGTCTTTCAGATCGCACCCGACGAGACCGCGGAGGCGGTGAAGACCGCGCTGGACATCGGGTACCGGCACATCGACACCGCCGAGATGTACCAGAACGAGCGGGGGGTGGGGCAGGGCATCCGGGACTCGGGTGTGGAGCGCGCCGACGTATTCGTCACCAGCAAGCTCAACAACGGCTTCCACGAACCCGACGACGCGCGCCGTGCGTTCGATCAAACGCTGGCGGCGCTGGAGTTCGACTACGTCGACCTGTTCCTGATCCACTGGCCGCTGCCCACGCTCTACGGTGGCGACTTCGTCTCGACGTGGCGCACCCTCGAGGAGTTCAAGCGCGACGGTCGGGCCCGCAGCATCGGGGTGTCGAATTTTCAGATCCCCCACCTGGAGCGGCTGGCCGAGGAGACCGAGACGGTTCCGGCGGTGAACCAGATCGAGGTGCACCCGTACTTCGGCAACGAGGACGTCCGCGCCTTCGGCGGCAGGCACGGCATCGCGACCGAGGCGTGGTCGCCCATCGCCCAGGGCAAGGTGCTCGACGACCCGGTGATCGTCGGGATCGCCGAGTCGCTCGGACGCTCCCCCGCTCAGGTGGTGCTGCGCTGGCACATTCAGCGTGGCGACATCGTCTTCCCCAAGTCCGTGACGCTGCAGCGCATCAAGGACAACTTCGCATTGTTCGACTTCGAATTGAGCTCGGTCGACGTCAACGCCATCAACGAACTCGACAAGGGTGAGCCGGGCCGCACCGGCCCCAACCCCGACGTGTTCGACTACATCCCGAAGTAGCCCGGTTGGCGCCGCATAGACGTTGGCGCCGCACAGACGTTGGCGCCGCACAGACCGCGTCGACGCCGCACAGACGTTGGCGCCGCACAGACGTTGAGACTGCGCTCAGGGCGAAGAAGTTCGAGTACCTTCCGCCCTCAGTGCAGTCTCAACGCCGCTAGCCCAGTCTCAACGGACTAGGCCGCCAATGCCTTACGCGCGGCGCGCTCCTCGCGACGGCGGGCACGCACCGCGGCGATGGCCGACTTGAGCCCACGGCGCTGTCCGGATTCGGTGGCCACGGGCGCTGATTGCAGCTCCCGGAACATCCGCTCACTACGAGTCTCCGGCGCATCGTCGGGGGTATCGCGCAGCCACGTGTCCGGCAGCGACAGCTTGGCGATGGTCCGCCAGGTCTTGCCGTACTGGAGCAGGAACGAGCCCGTCGTGTATGGCAGGTCGTACTTGTCGCACAACTCGCGCACCCGGAACGAGATCTCGTGCAGCCGGTTGCTGGGCAGGTCCGGGTACAGGTGATGCTCGATCTGGTGGCACAGGTTGCCGCTCATGAACCTCAGCAGCCAGCCGCCCTCGAAGTTGGCGCTGCCCAGCATCTGGCGCAGGTACCAATGGCCCCTGGTCTCGCCCACCATGTCGGTCTTGGTGAACTTCTCGGCGCCATCCGGGAAGTGGCCGCAGAAGATCACCGCGTTGGCCCACACGTTGCGGATCACGTTGGCCACGGCGTTGGCCTTGAGCGTCGAGGAGAACGTCGCGGCCGGCGACAACGACGTCAGCGCCGGGTAGGCCACGTAGTCCTTGATAACCTGGTGACCGGCCTTGACTCCGAATTCGCGGACGCGCTCCAGCGTGGCCGCACGGTCGTCGCGACCCTGGAAGATCTTGCCGAGCTCGAGGTGCTGCAGCCCGACGCCCCACTCGAAGCCGACGGCCAGCAGCGTGTTGAAGAACAGGTTGCTCAGGTTGGACGGCTTCCAGCGCTGGTCGCGCGTGACGCGGATGACGCCGTAGCCGACGTCGTCGTCCATCCCGAGGATGTTGGTGTACTTGTGGTGCATGAAGTTGTGGGTGAAGCGCCAGTGCTTGGACGCCCCGCTCATGTCCCACTCCCACGTCGTGGAGTGAATCTCGGGATCGTTCATCCAATCCCACTGGCCGTGCATGACGTTGTGGCCGATCTCCATGTTCTCGATGATCTTGGCCACGCCGAGCGTCGTGGTACCGGCCCACCAGGCCGAACGCCGCGAGCCTGCGGCGAGCATCAGCCGGCCGGCCACTTCGAGGGCACGTTGGGCGACGATCGTGCGGCGGATGTAGCGCGCGTCGCGTTCACCACGGGAGTCTTCGATGTCCTGGCGGATGGCGTCGAGTTCGATCGCCAGTGTTTCGATGTCGGAGTCGGTCAGGTGCACGAACTCCGGTACGTCGGTGACTGCCATTGGTCATCCTCCTTTCGGTACCTACGTTAGCGTAACCTACGTCAGCGTAGGTTACTGGTCAGTAAAGGTCAGACGTCCAGTACACAATCGCCAGAAGCTGCGGAGATGCAGGTCTGCACGCGGGTCCCAGCTTCGTGTTCGACACCGGTGCGCAGGTCACGGACGTGGCCCTCGACCAGGCCGACCACGCAGGACTGACAGATCCCCATGCGGCAGCCGAATGGCATGCGCACTCCGGCCTGCTCCCCGGCGTCCATCAGCGAGGTCGCGGCGTCGGCCGCGACGGTCTTGCCGCTGCGCTCGAACGTGACGGTGCCGCCAGCCCCGTGAACGGCCTTGCGGGTGGCGGCGAACCGCTCCAGGTGCAGCCGACCGCGGATGCCGGCCGCCGACCAGACGCGGTCGGCCTCGGCCAGCATGCCTTCCGGCCCGCACGCCCAGGTCTGCCGTTCGCGCCAGTCGGGCACCTCCTCGGACAACCGGGACAGGTCCAGTCGGCCTTGCGTCCGGGTGGTGCGGACGTGCAGCCGGTAGCCGTCGTGCGCGGCGGCCAGCGCGGCCAGTTCGGACGCGAACATCACGTCGGATTCCGTTGGCGCACTGTGCACGTGGATGATGTGACCGGGGCCGCCCACTTGGTTTCGGCGTTCCAGGGTGCGCAGCATCGACATCACCGGGGTGATCCCCGATCCGGCGGTGAGGAACAGCACCGACGCCGGCGCGGGATCGGGCATGACGAAGTTGCCCTGCGGGGCGGCCAGCCGGACGATCGTGCCCGGGACGACTCCCCCGACCAGGTGCGTGGACAGAAAGCCCTCGGGCATGGCCTTCACCGTGATCGTGATGGTCCGCGGACCCCGCCCGAAGGTGGCCGCCGGGGCCGGTCCGCGCACGGGGCTCGAGGTCAACGAATACGACCGCCACCGCCACCGGCCGTCGATGAGTACGCCGATCCCGACGTACTGACCCGGCTCGTAGTCGAACGAGAAGCCCCAGCCCGGCTTGATCACCAGCGTCGCGGAGTCGACGGTCTCCTGGCGCACCTCCAGCACCCGGCCCCGCAGTTCGCGGGCCGACCACAGCGGATTGGCCAGTTTGAGGTAGTCGTCGGGTAGCAGCGGCGTCGTGACGCGGGCGGCGATGGTGCGTAGCGCGTGCCAGGCCGGATGCTTGTCGGCGCCCGCGATGACCGGCTTTTCGGTGTCGACGACATGGGCGGCGATCTTGATTTCGCGCTTGGCCACGAGAGGCTCCTGATCAGATTCTTCGATTTCCCGGGGCCGGAGTCTAGGGCCCGACAGGGTCATACCTACGGTACCGTAACTTACGGTGACGTCACCAGAGCTCAGAGCAGTTCGAGCAGAAACGGCAGCTCCTGAGGGGCATACCAGGCCAGGTCGTGGTCCTGCGCATCACCGACCGTGAGCTCGGCGTCCTCGTCCCCCATGTCGGCTTCGTCGATGACGTCCACTGCAGCCAATACCGCCGGTTCGGCGCCTGCGTTGTCGACGTAGGCGGCGATCACGTCGGCGAACTTCACCGGTCCCGCCAGCCGCACCACGGCGTCGTCGAGGTCGGGCCGCGGCTTGGCTTCGTCCACTTCGGCGACGAGCACCACACGCCGCGATGGCAGCTCGGTGTCACTCCCCTCGGAGGCCAGCAGCCGAAGCGAGGCCAGCGCCGCCTCGCGCAGCGCCACTTCGGCGAGTTCTTCGTCGTCGCCCTCGGCGTAGGACTCACGCAGCGTGGGCGTCACAGCGAACGCCGTTCCGCTCAACGCGTGCATCGATCCGTCTGCGACGAACCGCTGCAACATGGCCAAGGTCGCCGGGAGGTAGACACGCACAGGGGCGAGGGTACTGGGCGTCGGCAACTAGCCCTCGACATCACCCATCAGTGTGGCGACGTGATCGTCGACATAGGTCGACAGCGACCGCGGCGGCCGTTCGTAGGAGTGGCTCAGGATCGGCCGCTCCGGTAGGTCCACCTTCGGAAACTCGACGTCGTGGTAGTCGATGGTGGACAGCAGATGACTCATCATGTTCAGCCGGGCGTGCTTCTTGATGTCGGACTCGACCACGTACCAAGGGCTCTGCGGAGTGTCGGTATGAACCATCATCTGGTCCTTGGCCCGCGAATAGTCTTCCCAGCGGTACACCGACTCGAGGTCCATGGGGCTGAGCTTCCACTGCCGGACCGGGTCGTTCATGCGCGACTTGAACCTGCGCAGTTGCTCGTCGTCCGACACCGAGAACCAGTACTTGCGCAGCAGGATGCCGTCTTCGAGCAGCATCTGCTCGAACACCGGGGTCTGGCGCAGGAACAGCGTATGTTCTTGCGGCGTACAGAATCCCATGACCTGCTCGACGCCGGCCCGGTTGTACCAGGACCGGTCGAAGAGCACGATCTCGCCCTTGGCGGGCAAGTGCGCGATGTAGCGCTGGTAGTACCACTGACCGCGCTCCCGATCGGTGGGGGCGGGCAGCGCGGCGATTCTGGCGATCCGCGGGCTGAGGTATTCGGTGATGCGCTTGATGGTGCCGCCCTTGCCTGCGGCGTCGCGGCCCTCGAAGACCACCGCGATGCGTGCTCCGGTATGGCGGGCCCATTCCTGAAGCTTCACGAATTCCGTTTGGAGCCGGAACAGTTCAGCTTCGTAGATATCGTTGGGCAGCTTGTTCTTGGGTTTCTTCTTGGCGCCGTTCGCCGACTTGCTCTTGCTCATCGGCGAATCGTAATTCGCACGGACCTACTGCGCTGACTCAAGCAATTCGTCGAGCGACTCGCGCAGCAGCAAAGGGAACATGTCGACGTCGCTCATCGCATCGCGGTCGGCGTTGATTCCGAAGTACAGCATGCCGTTGTAGGAGGTGACGCCGATCGCCAGCACCTGCTTGTTCAGCAGCGGCGGAACCGAGTAGGTCTCGAGCAACTTGGTGCCGGCGACGTACATCTGCTTCTGCGCGCCCGGCACGTTGGTGATGAGCAGATTGAACTGCCGCGCCGAGAAGCTCGTCGCGACTCGAATTCCCATGGCGTGCAACGTCGGTGGCGCGAAGCCGGATAGGGTGACGATGGTCCTGGCGTCGACCAGGCTGGCCGCGGTCGAGTGCGACTCGGTGGCGTGGGCGATCTGCGACAACCGCACGACGGCGTTGCCCTCGCCGACCGGCAGGTCGACCAGGAATGGGGCCACCTCGCTGATGGCCTGACCAGGTCCGCCTGCGTCGAGCTCGGAGTCCGGATACACCGACATCGGCGCCATCGCGCGCACGGTCGTCGTCGAGGTCACCGGTTCGCCCCGCGAGAGCAGCCAGTTGCGCAGCGCGCCGGCCACCACCGCAAGCACGACGTCGTTGACGTCGCAGTCATAGCGCGCCCGAAGCGCCCGGTAACCCTCCAGCTTGTGACCGGCCACCGTGAACCGGCGATTGCGCGACACCGTGGAATTGAGCGGGCTATTCGGCGCAGTTCCCCTGGCGAACGTCCGCGCGACGTCGGCCAATCGGCGCCCGACCTCGACCAGCTGGTCGGAGTTGGTGGCGACCTCCGTCACCGCCGAACGGACCGCAGCCAGCTGCGCGGTGGGGCGGGTGATCCACTCCCCGACCGCCCCCAGCAGCAGGCCGGCGTCGCTGGGCTCGCGCCCGGGAATCCAGATGTCCTCACCGAACTCGGGGGCCTTCTGGGTGCGGTCGGCGATGACGTGGCCGATCTCCAACGCGGACATGCCGTTGACCAAGGCCTGGTGCGACTTGGTGTAGATGGCGATCCGGTTCTTCGTCAGCCCCTCGACCAGGTACATCTCCCACAGTGGCCGTGACTTGTCCAGCGGCCGCGAGCCCAGCCGTGCGACCAGATCGTGCAGCTGAGCGTCGCTGCCCGGAGAGGGCAACGCGGACCGCCGGATGTGATAGGTGATGTCGAAGTCCGGATCGTCGACCCACACCGGTCGCGCCAGACTCCACGCCACCTCGCGCACCTTCTGTCGGTAGCGCGGGATCTGCGCTATCCGCTGCTCGACGGTGGCGAGCAGGGTCTCGTAGCTCAGTCCGCTGCGCGGCTTGCGCAGGATCGACAACGAGCCGACGTACATCGGGGTCGACGAACTCTCCAGGTGATAGAAGGACGCATCAGCCGCCGACAACCTGGTCACCATGACGGCGTTGCCCTCCCCTGCCCGAAGTTCGGCACTTGTTCGAACTCCGACACGTTAGCCGCAGATTCGTTCCGCCCGCATGACGGGTGCGTTGGAGACCCCTGGGAGCGTGGGATCATGGGAATGTCTGACCCTCTCCAGCAGACGTCGTCCGTTCCCTTCGATCGCGCTGGAGCAGCCGTGACCACCTCACCCTCGGCATCACACCCGACCACCGACCACGATGCGAAGCGCTCGGCGTTGGTGTCACCGATCGTCGACTACGAACCGCCCCCGCTCAGTCCGCTGCCGATGCCGTGTCCGCCGCCGTCGCCCGGCGCCCTGCGCCGCCGAGATTCCCGGCAGCTACGCCCGGGTCGGGTGGTGTGCGAGCCGCCGCCACCGCGGGCCGCTGCGGTGTTCGCCGACGCCGCCCTGCGCTGTGTGTTGGAGGTGTCGGATCGGCGCAGGCCCATCGCCGCGCTGCGCACACTGCTGACGGCGCCGCTGATCGACTCCGTCGTGGCGCTTGGTCGGACGCCCTCGGAGGAGGGTGCCGCGGTGCTGCGCCGCATTCGGGTGCGTACCGCAGACGTGATGGACGGGGAGGCGATGGCCGCGGAGGTGTTCGGCACCTATACCCGCGGCAACCGCGTGCGTGCCCTTGCCGGCCGCATCGAGCTCAACCACGGTCGCTGGCGGTTGGTGGCGCTGCAGCTCGGCTAGCTGCGCAGCGCCGCCGGGACGTCAGCCGCGTCGCGCCTTGGGCCCACCGCGGGTCTGCTTGCGCGCCGCCTCGCGCCGCTCGCGCCGAGAGGGGGCGGCATGCCGCCCGTTGCCCTGGACCTGCCCCTGGCGCTGCACCTGGGCCGAGCCGTCCTCGGACGGTCCGGTGTAGGTGAGCTGTGGGCCGTCCTCGACGTCGCCGATGCCCTTGACGCGCAATGCCACGGGCGCTTCGGGTTCGCGATCTTCGGCGTCCACCACGGCATCGGTCTGCGCCTGTTGCGCCTTGGCTGCGGCGTCGGCCGCGAACTGGGCCAGGTTCGGCGGCGCCGCCATCGGCGCGACCGCAGGCTGGGGAGCCCCTTGGACCTGGGCGTTGAACAGCAACCCGACGGACTCCTCCTTGACGGCGTCCATCATGCCCACGAACATGTCGTAACCCTCGCGCTGGTACTCCACCACCGGGTCCCGTTGGGCGTGGGCCCGCAGGTTGATGCCTTCCCGGAGGTAGTCCATCTCGTAGAGGTGCTCGCGCCACTTGCGGTCGACGGTGGTGAGCAGCACGGTGCGCTCCAGTTGGCGCATGGCCGTCTCCCCGCCCAATGCGGTGAGCTCGGCCTCGCGGGCCGCGTAGGCCCGTTCGGCGTCGGCCACCAACGCGTCGAGCAGTTCCTCGCGCGTCAGTTCCCCGGGCTCCCCGACCACGTCGGTGGACACCAGGTCGTGGTGGTCGATGCCGACGGGGTACAGCAGCTTCAGCGCCGACCACAGCGCTTCCAGGTCCCAGTCTTCGGCGTAGCCCTCGGCGGTGGCGCCCTCGACGTAGGCCTTGATGACGTCGACGAGCATCGCGTGGGCCTGTTCGGCGAGGTCTTCGCCCTCCAGGATGCGCTTGCGCTCCGCGTAGACGACCTTGCGCTGCTGGTTCATCACCTCGTCGTACTTGAGGACGTTCTTGCGGATCTCGAAGTTCTGCTGCTCGACCTGGGTCTGGGCGCTCTTGATGGCGCGGGTGACCATCTTGGCTTCGATCGGCACGTCGTCGGGCAGGTTCAACCTGGTCAGCAGCGACTCCAGCGTGGCGCCGTTGAACCGCCTCATCAGTTCGTCGGCCAGCGACAGGTAGAAGCGCGACTCGCCCGGGTCGCCCTGCCGCCCGGACCGGCCGCGCAGCTGGTTGTCGATGCGGCGCGATTCGTGCCGCTCGGTGCCGAGCACGTAGAGCCCGCCGAGCTCGCGCACCTCCTCGGCTTCGGATTCGACCTCGGCCTTGACCACGGGCAGCACCTGATCCCAGGCGGCCTCGTACTCCTCCGGTGTCTCGACCGGATCCAGTCCGCGATCGCGCAGCCGCTTGTCGGCGATGAAGTCGACGTTGCCACCGAGCACGATGTCGGTACCGCGGCCGGCCATGTTGGTGGCGACGGTGACGGCGCCCCGGCGGCCCGCCTCGGCGATGATGGCCGCTTCCTGCTCGTGGAACTTGGCGTTGAGCACGTTGTGCGGGATGCGTCGCTTGGTGAACTGCTTGGACAGGTACTCCGAGCGCTCGACGCTGGTGGTGCCGATGAGGACCGGCTGGCCCTTCTCGTACCGTTCCGCGACGTCGTCGACGACGGCGATGTACTTGGCTTCCTCGGTCTTGTAGATCAGGTCGGACTGGTCGACGCGGACCATCTCTCGGTTGGTCGGGATGCTGACGACGCCGAGCTTGTAGATCTCGTGAAGTTCGGCGGCCTCGGTCTGGGCCGTGCCCGTCATGCCCGACAGCTTCTCGTAGAGCCGGAAGTAGTTCTGCAGCGTGATGGTGGCCAGGGTCTGGTTTTCGGCCTTGATCTCCACCTGCTCCTTGGCCTCGATGGCCTGGTGCATGCCCTCGTTGTAGCGCCGGCCCAACAGCACGCGGCCGGTGAACTCGTCGACGATCAGCACTTCGCCGTCGCGGACGATGTAGTCCTTGTCGCGGTTGAAGAGTTCCTTGGCCTTCAGCGCGTTGTTGAGGTAGCCGACCAGCGGCGAGTTGGCCGCCTCGTAGAGGTTGTCGACACCGAGCTGGTCCTCGACGAACTCCACGCCGATCTCGTGCACGCCGATGGTGCGCTTCTTGATGTCGACCTCGTAGTGGACGTCCTTCTCCATGAGCGGAGCGAGCCGAGCGAACTCGACGTACCAGTTCGACGCGCCGTCGGCCGGGCCCGAGATGATGAGCGGGGTGCGGGCCTCGTCGATGAGGATGGAGTCGACCTCGTCGACGACGGCGAAGTTGTGTCCGCGCTGCACCATCTCGTCGACGGAGTGCGCCATGTTGTCGCGCAGGTAGTCGAAGCCGAACTCGTTGTTGGTGCCGTAGGTGATGTCGGCGGCGTAGGCCACCCGACGCTCGTCGGGGTTCATCTGGCCGAGGATCACGCCAACCTCGAGGCCCAGGAAGCGGTGCACCCGACCCATCCACTCGCTGTCGCGTTTGGCCAGGTAGTCGTTGACCGTGACGACGTGGACGCCCTTGCCGCTCAGTGCGTTGAGGTAGGCGGGCAACACGCAGGTCAGCGTCTTGCCTTCACCGGTCTTCATCTCCGCGACGTTGCCGAAGTGCAGCGCTGCGCCACCCATCACCTGCACGTCGAACGGACGCTGGTCCAGCACCCGCCAGGCCGCTTCGCGGGCCACGGCGTAGGCCTCGGGCAGCAGATCGTCGAGGTCGGCACCGTCGGCGACGCGCTTCTTGAACTCTTCGGTCTTGGCCCGGAGCTCGGCGTCGGTGAGCGCCTCGACGTCATCGGCCAAGCTGTTGACATAGTCGGCGACCTTCGTGAGGCGCTTGACCATGCGGCCTTCACCGATGCGGAGCAACTTCGACAGCACGCTGATTCCCTTGTGTATTTGAAGTCTGGAGTGACCTCCATCCTAGGTGACCCGGGAACCTGGCCGGCCGAACCGAGCCACGACGAGCCCGCTCGGCGCGAACCGGGCCGCCAGCGGTGCGCCACCGGCCCGGCCGCGCCAGGCGGCCGCACTAGCTCATCGCCCGCCGCGTTTCTGCCCGCGAGCAGGCGATTGGGTCGATCAGGCGAGCCGAATCAACCCGTAGTCGTAGGCGTGGCGACGGTAGACGACGGTGGGCTTGTCGGATTCCTTGTCATGGAAGAGGAAGAAGTCGTGGCCGACGAGTTCCATCTCGTACAGCGCGTCGTCGACCGTCATCGGCACGGCGGGATGTTCCTTGGTACGCACGATCCGTCCGGGTTCGTGTTCCTCGCCGGCGACGGGCGCTACGGCTTCTCCGGCCTCGGGCGCCTCGGGCGGCAGGGTGATCGCGGTGGCTTCGTGCAGCGACACCGGGCGCTTGTCGCCGTAGTGGATCTTGCGCCGGTCCTTGCTACGCCGAAGTCTGCTCTCGAGTTTGCAGATCGCCGATTCCAGGGCGGCGTAGAAGCTGTCCGCGCAGCCCTCTCCACGGACGACCGGCCCGCGTCCGCGGGCGGTGATCTCCACGTGCTGACAATTCTTGCGCTGGCGGCGGTTGCGTTCGTGGTCGAGTTCGACGTCGAACAGGTAGATGGAGCGGTCGAAGCGTTCGGCGCGGGCCAGCTTGTCCGCGACGTAGATGCGGAAGTGGTCGGGAATCTCGACGTTGCGACCCTTGACGACGACCTCGGCGCGCGGGGTCGGGGTGGGTTCCTCGCCGTCGCTCAGGGTGCCGTCGACCATCGTTGAGCGCTTGGCGTCCATGGATTGGATTGACATACTTGGCAACTCGCTTCCTCTTCGGCTTCGCACGCATGCAGCGTGCCGGCTTGTGACAGAAACGCGCCGAACGGCCATCTACTTCATCGGCCAGCGG
>JAHFVB010000426.1 GCA_023264755.1 Mycobacterium sp.
CTGGCAAGCGTCGCGCACCGGCGCGCTGACCAGGACCTCGCCGCCCTCGGCTTGACCCGCGACCCGGGCGGCCATCGCCACGTTGCGTCCGAACAGGTCGTCACCGCGTCGCACGGACTTGCCCACGTGAATTCCGATGCGAACGCGAATCCCGTTGGGCCGCTTGGTGAGATCGCGCTGGACGTCGATGCTGCACAGCACGGCCTGCTCGGGTTGGGCGAAGGCGATCATGAAGCCGTCGCCCTGGCTCTTGACGACGTAACCGTGGTGGCGTTTGACGTGGTTCCCGACCAGCTTGTCGTGCCGGTCGATCAGCCGGACCCAGGCGCGGTCACCGATGCGTTCGTTGAGTGCGGTCGAGCCCTCGATGTCGGAGAAGAGGATCGCGACACGTCCGTTCGGGGCCAGTCGGGCAAGGTCGGGGCGTTCCACCTCGGCCCAGTCGGCGAGGTCTTCGATCGAGGACCGCACGGCGGCTCCAAATCCCTCCTTGCGCATGATGGTGGCGGTCTGCCACACCTGCTTGACGGCCTCACGCCCGCCGGATAGCAGGTTGGCCCGCGTGTCGAGTCTGCGCTGGGCTTCGGCGAGGTCCTCGGTCCGACGGGATAGTCGCTTGGCCTGGACGACGATCACGACGGCTTCGATGGCGGCGATGACGGCGAGGGTGACGGCAAGGCCGTAGCTGGCGATCGTGGTTCCCGTCACGGGACAAGTATCGACGGTTCGTTGCGCCGCACGTGTAGCGCGGCCGGTGTTGCGCGGCCGCGAGTGTGCGGTTTCATCCGCGACACGCCGGTTGAGGCGTCGCTGGGTTCCCACTCGGCGTCGACATCAAAACTCTTGTGCCACTTCTGTTTCTGCCGTAACAAGGGCGGCCCAGTTGTCAGTGGGTCGAACTAGTGTTCGAGTCATGGATGGGGCCGAGTGCGCAGACCGCGACGGCGAAGAGGTGGGCACGGCCGCCGGATTGGGTGTCGGGGACCGCGACGGGGTGCTGGTCGCCCTCGATCGACTGGACACCGCCTTCGAGGCTCTGGCGGGGTTGCCGATCGACGGGCTGACTCACTCCGAACTGCTTACGGTGCTGCAACGCTTGGAGACGCTGAACCGGCGGCTGCCCGTCCCCTCGCATCGGGTCATCGCCCGGCTGGCCGCTGAAGCCTCCCCGCTGGAGTTGGGGGCCAAGAATCTGCGGGAATTGCTGGCCGGGCGGCTACGCATCGCCCGCGGGGAGGCGGCCCGCCGGTTGGCCGATGCCACTCGGTTGGGCCCGCGTACCACCCTGACCGGTCAATGCCTCGAACCGGTCCTGGCCAAGACTGCGGCCGCGCACGCGCAGGGGAGGTTGGGCATCGACCATGCCCGGGTCATTGCCGCGGTGCTAGACCGGCTCCCCGGTTGGGTCGATCTGACGACTCGGGAGCAAGCCGAGGCCACCCTCGTCCAGGTCGGGGCCACCCTGGCTCCCGACGATCTGGGGAAGGCCGCCGAGCAACTGCTGGGGTTCATCGATCAGGACGGACCGGCCCCCGACGACGCCGAACGCGCTCGCCGTCGCGGACTGTGGAAGGGCAAGCAGGGCCGCGACGGGATGGTTCCGATCAAGGGCAACCTGGACCCGGTGGCCTGGGCCGGTCTGGAGGCGATCTTCGCCAAATGGGCTGGACCCGGGATGTGCAATCCCACCGACGAGGAACCCTGCGTGGCCGGTACCCCGACTCAAGCCCAGCTCGACGCCGACACCCGCAGCGTGGGGCAACGCCAGCACGACGCGCTGTGCGCCGTCAGTCGCTCGGTGCTGTCCTCTGGGGAGTTGGGGCAGCACAACGGACTGCCCGCCACCATCATCGTGTCCACCACGATGCAAGACCTGGAATCGGCGGCTGGATCGGCGGTCACCGGCGGTGGCACCCGGCTGCCCATGTCCGACGTGATCCGGTTGGCCAGCCATGCGCACCACTACTTGGTGGTCTACGACAAGCACACCGAGGTCCCACTACACCTGTTCCGCAGTAAGCGCTGTGCCTCGGCGGGGCAACGGATCGTATTGCACCATCGGGATCGGGGCTGCACGTTCCCCAACTGTTCGGTGCCGGGGTACGGCACCCAGGTTCACCACATCATCGCGTGGGCCAAGGACGGTCACACCAACATCGACGTCCAAGTGCTGGCTTGCGGTGGGCACAACCGCTACGCCGAAGCCGGCTGGACGGTGATCATCCGCAACGGCACCGTTGAATGGATTCCCCCGCCGGAGTTGGACATTGGTCAAACCCGCACCAACGACTACCACCATCCCGAACGCATGCTCAAAGAGCCAGAGCCAGAGCCAGAGCCAGAGCCAGAGCCGGGGCCGGGGTCAGAGCCGGGGCCAGGGTCAGGGCCAGAGCTAGGGCCAGAGCCAGAAGCGGACGACGGCGGCTAGCTTCGCGGCCTGTGAATGCGGACGACGGTTTCACTCACTACGACGTCGCCGCTCAGCTGAAGGCTGCGGTGACGGCGGCCATGTCGAAGTAGTCGCGCCACGCCGCGATCTTTCCGTCGCTTACCTCGAAGACGCCCGTCACGGGCAGCGCGACCTCGCCACCATCCTTCTTGCGCATCACGTCGGTACGCTCGTTCATCACCACGTCGCCCGCGCTGAGCTGCCGATGGACCTGAAAGTCGATGCCGTCCAACGCGCCGGTGAACCCGGCGATGAAGTCCCTGATGGCTTCGCGGCCTTCGACCGGTGCCATCGGAATGTTGTGGTACACCGCATCTTCGGTGAACCACGTGGCGATTTCTTCCGGGTCGGGAGCGGCCCAGAGCTTGCAGAATTCGGTGACCACGCTGTCGGCTGACGTCATCCCTCCATTAGGGGCACTGCGACGTCGTAAATCAAGCCCGGTCGCAGAGTTCGACGGCTACCGGTCGTCGCGTCGGGCGATGAGGTAACAGCGGTGGCTGGGATACTCGACACCCTCGATCGGGCTGCGGTCAAGGCGCGCTTCGATGCTGAATCCAGCTGCGGTCAGCTGGGCGGTGATCTCGTCCGGATCCAGAAAGTAGCCGTCGAGTTCCACTCGCTTGCCGAACCACGTCGTGAGGTGGTTGACGGAGCCCATGGGGTAGTCGGGACTGGCGACGTGGAAGGCGAGCAGCAGGCGTCCTCCCGGCCGTATCGCCCGCGCGAATTCAGCCCATGCCGTGGCTCTTTCGGAAGGCGTTAGGTGGATGACGGAATAGAGGCAGACGATGCCGGCCCACGCACCGTCGGCCACCGGCAAGCTCAGCATCGACCCGGTCGTGAACGTAAGCGCTGGGGCACGGCGGCGCGCTCGCTCGATCATGGCAGCCGAGATGTCGAGCCCGATCGCCTGTGCGCCGTGCTCGGCGAGGAATCGCGTGACGTGCCCGGGACCGCATCCCACGTCGCAGCTCACGCCGGGTCCGACTTGTTCGACGAAGGACGTGAGAAGCGCGCGGTCCAAGGGTTTGGAATCGAGTTCGTCGGCAAAGGCTGCGTCGTAGTCGGCCGAGATGGCGTCGTAGGTAGCCGCGGCACCAACGGCTGGGCCGCCAGCGCCGCCAGCGCCGCCAGCGCGGTCGGCCCCGTCAGCGTCGTCGGCCCCGTCAGGGTCGCCCGGCGACTGCGTCATGCGCCGAGAATAGTGCCGCACGCGTGGAGTCGCGGCGCATACGTGTCCGGCGATCGGCAGAATTGGTCCGGTGAACTCGGTGACGGTGAGATGTGAGGATGGGACGGCGCTGTACGTGGGTGTGGTGGGTGACGGCCCGGACGTGGTGATGTTGTCCGGCGGGCCGGGTTGCATGAACTACCTCGAACACGACGCCTTGGCGCCCAATGGCGTTCGCACATGGTTTCCCGAGCCACGGGGCGTAGGTCGATCGGGAGGCGGCCCCCATGACCTGGCCCAAGCAGTCGACGACCTCGAGACCATCCGCAAGCAGCTCGGCGTGAATTCATGGACCGTAGTCGGTCATTCCTTCGGCTCGGACTTAGCGATTCGGTATGCACTGGACCACCCGGAGCGCGTGAACGCAGTGATCTGCATTGCCGGGCACGGGCTGCACAAGGACCGGACCTGGTCGGAGGTCTACTCGGCGCACCGACACACCGAGGCCGAGTTCGTCATCGAATGGGAACCAGCAGTGCACGAAGCGCTGAATCAGTCCTTCACCGATTGGATCCACGAACCCGACGTGTTCCGCCGGCTGGCTGACACCCGAGTGCCGATGACCTTCGTGGCCGCCCAGCAGGACATTCGTCCCGACTGGCCGCTTCGCCAGCTCGCCGCGCTGGTCCCGAACGGAATCTTCTACGAACTCGCCGATGTCCCACACAACTTTTGGAGCACTCACCCCACGCAGTGGACCCGGGTCGTTTCCGAGCTTTGCCATGCCGCCGACTCCGGCGCCGGGCCGCCGTCGACGCCGAGCCCGACCACGAACCGATGATCGTCGAGCTCACGGGAGAGCGCACAGCACTGGAGCCGCACCGGTCGCGGCGATCGACCGTCGCACGACGGTGGGAGCCGAACGTCGCCCCGGCTGTCACCAGCCTTCGGTCAACACCCTGTCCAACGAATCGACGTAGAAGTCCGCCCCGGCCACGTCGATGCACAACGGCGGCTTGGTCTTCAGGATGTTCTGGTGGTCGCCCGTCGGTTGAATGACGACACCGAGGTCGAGCATGCGATCGCAGATCGCCGCCGTCTCCTCGGTGGCGGGCGTCAGCGTCTCGCGGTCCCGCAC
>JAHFVB010000427.1 GCA_023264755.1 Mycobacterium sp.
CCACGCATACCACCACCACGACACCGCCGACCACGACAACGACGACGACGACGGAGACGACACCGCCGACGACGACGACGGAGACGACGACGTCGACCTCGCCGACCATGACGACGAGCTACATCACCATTCCGTTCGTGCCCGTGCCCATCCCCATCCAGGTGCCGGTCAATCCGAACGAACAGACTTCACAGCAGTACCCGCAGCAGCAACAGCAGTATCCCTACCAGCAGCAACAGCAGTATCCGTACCAGCAGCAGCCGCAGTACCCCTACTAGTCGCGCGGGTGGTGGCAGGCGGCGCGGTGGTCGGCTTCGAGCTCGCGCAGCGGGGGGTCGTCGGTTTCGCACACTTGGGTAGTCCACGGGCAGCGGGTGTGGAAGTGGCAGCCCGAGGGCGGATCGATCGGGCTCGGTGGGTCGCCCTCGAGGATCAGCCGCTCGCGTACCGAGTTGAGCTTGGGGTCCGGAATCGGCACGGCGGACAGCAGCGCATTGGAGTACGGGTGTAGCGGATGCTGGTAAAGGTCTGTCGCCGAACCACTTTCGACGATCCGCCCCAGGTACATCACTGCGACGCGATCGGAGACATGCCGGACCACCCCGAGGTCGTGCGCGACGAACAAGTAGGACAGCCCGAGTTCCTCCTGGAGCTCCTTGAGCAGGTTCACGATCTGGGCCTGCACGGAGACGTCCAGCGCAGATACCGGCTCGTCGGCGATGATCAGCTTGGGCTTGAGCGCCAGCGCCCTGGCGATGCCGATGCGCTGGCGTTGGCCGCCGGAGAATTCGTGCGGGTAGCGGTCGGAGTGCTCGGGGCTGAGCCCGACGCGGTCGAGCAGCTCCTGGACCCGCCGGTGGACGTCGCGGCCACTGGCCAGTCCGTGCAACTCCATGGGCTCACCGATGATCTGCCCGATGCGCGGATTCAGGGAGGCGTAGGGATCTTGGAAGATCATCTGCATCTGGCGCCGAACTGGGCGCAAGCTGCGGCGCGACCGGCCCACCAGTTCCTCGCCGAGGAACCGGACCGAGCCCGACGTCGGCGCCGTCAACTGCAGGATGGTGCGGCTGAGTGTGGACTTGCCGCAACCGGATTCACCCACCAGGCCCAGCGTCTCACCCTCGTTGATGGTGAGGCTGACGCCGTCGACGGCCTTGACGTGGGCGACGACGCGATCGACCACCACCCCCGACTTGATGGGGAAGTGCTTGACGAGGTCGGTCACCTCCAAGAGCGGCGCGCTCATGTCGTCACCGGCTTCTGCAGCCCGATCCGACCGTCGACCTCGCGGAGCCTGCGCTTGTCCGCGGGATCGAGCCAGCAGCGATCGCCGTCCAACGGGGGCGGCTCGGAGCACTTGTCGAACACGTGCGGACAGCGCGCGGCGAACCGGCAGCCGGTCGGCGGATGCAGCAGCGACGGAGGGGAGCCCACGATCTGCGCCAGCCGCCGCGGACGGGGTTGATCGAGCCGCGCGAGCGAACCGAGCAGCCCCCAGGTGTAGGGATGCTGGGGGTCGTAGAAGAGCTTCTCCAGCGTGGCGTCCTCGACGATCTGACCGGCGTACATCACCGCGACCCGATCGGCGATCTCGGCGACGACACCGAGGTCGTGGGTGATCAGCACGACCGCCAGCCCGCGTTCCCGATTCAGCCGGTCCAGTAGCCGCAGGAGCTGCGCCTGCACGGTGACGTCCAGCGCGGTGGTCGGTTCGTCGGCGATCAGCACGTCCGGATCCAGCGCCAACGCCATCGCGATCATCACCCGCTGCCGCATGCCGCCGGAGAACTCATGCGGGTAATCGTCCACGCGCCGTTCGGGATTCGGGATTCCCACCGTCCGCAGTAGGTCGACGGCGGAGGCGTGGGCCTCGCGCTTGGACACCTTGCGATGCGCCCGGATCATCTCCATGATCTGGTCACCGACCCGATAGACCGGGTTCAGCGACGTCATCGGATCCTGGAAGATCATCGCGATCCGCTTGCCGCGCACGTCACGCAGCTGCTCATCGTCGAGCTGGGTCAGGTCGCGGCCGTCGAACTCGACCGAGCCGGTGATGGTCGCATTGGGCGCGCGGGTGAGTCCCAGAATGGTCTGGGCCGTGACGCTCTTGCCGGAGCCGGATTCCCCGACGATGGCCAGGATTTCGCCCTTGTCGAGGTTGAAGGACACGCCTTCGACGGCCCGCACCACGCCACCGTCGGTGGCGAAGCGGACGCTGAGGTCGGTGACCGAGAGGATCATGCGGGGGCCGCCTCACCCAGTCGGATGCGTGGGTCGAGGAACGCGTACAGCACGTCGACGATGGTGTTGAACAGCACGATGAAGAACGCGCCGAACATCGTCACCCCCATCAGTGGGGGCAGGTCGAGGCTGCCGATGGCCTGGCCGGCGTAGAGCCCGACGCCGTTGATGTTGAACACCGTCTCGGTGAGGATGGCTCCGCCTCCCACCACCGCGCCGAAGTCAAGGCCGAAGAGCGTGATGATCGGGATCATCGAGTTGCGCAGCACGTGCTTGATGCGCAGCTGCCGCTCGCTGATGCCCTTGGCCCGCGCCGTGCGCACGTAGTCCTCGTTCATGACGTCGAGCATGTTGGACCGCAGCACCCGGCTGTAGAAGCCGACGAACAGCACGGCCAGCGTGATCCAGGGCAAGACCAGGTGATACGCCCACTGGCCGGGGTTCTTGGTGAGGGGGACGTAACTGCTCGTCGGGAACAGCTGCGCTTTGAAGCTCAAGTAGTACAACAGGATTGCTGCCAGCCAGAACACCGGAACCGAGATGCCGACCAGTGCCAGAATGGTGAGCGCGCGGTCGGTGAACTTGCCGGCGTGCACGGCACTGAGGTAGCCGAACACTACGGCCAGGGCCATCCACAGCACGGCCGCCCCGACGCACAGCGACAGCGTGGCCGGCAGGCCCTTCCAGATCTGCTCGCCGACGTTCTGCGAGCTGGCGTACGAGGTGAGCTGGCCGGTGAAGATTCGCTTCATCATCGTCAGGTACTGAACGGGCAGGGACTGGTCCAGGCCGAGGTCGGCGCGCACGCGGCTGATCAGGGCAGGGTTGGCGTTCTTGCCCGCGATGCGTTGGGCGGGATCGGAATTGGGTATCACGTTGAAGATCAGGAAGACGATCACGGAGATCGCGAAAAGCACCGCGACCATCCCGATCAGCCGCCGCACGGCGAATTGCAGCATCGCTAGTGCTCCAACCGGATCTTGGCCCGTGGGTCCAGCGCATCCCGCAGGCCGTCGCCGAAGACGTTGAGCGACAACACCGTCAGCACGATCATCAGGCCGGGGACGATCGTGAGATGGGGTGCGGTGTAGATGTTCTGGTAGCCGTCGGCGATCATCGTGCCCCAGGACGCGCTGGGTGGACGCACGCCTGCGCCGAGGAACGACAGCGACGACTCGAGCAGCATGTTGTTGGCGATGTTGAGCGTGAAGAACACGATGATGGTCGACACCACGTTGGGCAGCAGTTCGGAGCTCATGATCCGGATGGGCCCCTTGCCCTGTGCGACCGCGGCCTCGACGAACTCCTTCTCGCGCAGCGCCAGGATCTCCCCGCGAATGGGTCGCGCCATGTACGGCACGTAGACCAAACCGATGATCAGGATGGGGATCCACAGCGAATCGCCCTCGACGACGAGGCCGCCGAGCTTCAGCCCGCCGAGCGCCAGGGTGGTGCCGAGTGCGATGCCGAGCAGCAACACGGGAAACGCCCAGACCACGTCCATGACCCTGGACAGGATGGCGTCGATCCATCCTCGGTAGTAGCCGCACAGTAGTCCGACCAGGACGGCCAGCATCGTGGTGACGCAGGCGGCGACGACGCCGATGAAGATCGACGTGCGCGCGCCGTAGAGCAGTCGCACCATGACGTCGCGGCCGTTCTGATCGGCGCCCAGCAGGAACCGGCCGTGCAGGCCGGGGCCGAGTGGAGTACCATCCGGCGCCACCACGTACTCCTCGTGGCCGGCGATCAACACCTTGTCGGTGATGTGGTTCTCGTCGGGCCCGGTGTGGGCAACGTAGTCGGCCCAAAGTGGCGCCGCCAGACACAACACGACGATCGCGACGAAGAGCACCCCGAACGCCAGCGCCATTCGGTTGCGCCGCAACCGGATGGACGCCAGGTACCAGGGGCTGCGACCCCGAACGGCTTCGGACGAGATCCCCGCGGGGACCGGCGGTATCCCCGGTGCCTCGACGTCTCCTGCTGAAAAGCTCATCTACTTCAGCGTGAACGCGGAGAAGTCCTGGGTGAACATCAGGTGGGGATTGGTCTTGGCGAAGTCGATCCGGTCGGAGACGAACGTGCTGCGCTCCTCGTTGCCGTACGGAGCCCAGACGGCCTGCTCCATGTAGGACTTGTCCAGCGCCGCGTACTGCTTCTTGACGTCGTCGGTCAACTGCTCCTTGGCGAGCTCGTCCATCTTGGCGTCGTTCTGCGGGATGGCGACCTGCGAGTAGTTGCTGTTGTTGGTCGGCAGGATGTTCGCGCCATTGAGCAGCGGCCGGAAGAAGTCGTCCGGGTGCGGAAAGTCCTGGAACCAGTCCACGAACCCGGTGTCCAGATCCGGCGTCGAGGTGTTGCCGATCGTCGCGAAGTACACGTTGCCGGCGACCACCTTCAGCGTGGCGTTGAAGCCTAGCTGCGTCAGCAGGTCGTGGTAGTACTCGCCGATGCGCTTGCGGTCCGGCTCGTCATCGGTCCAGACGGTGATGTCCTTGTCC
>JAHFVB010000428.1 GCA_023264755.1 Mycobacterium sp.
GCCGGCACCTCCACGGCGGGCAGCTTGATCTCGTGGTTGCAGAACGTCACCGGCGGAGCGTCGTTGGAAGACCTGACGGCCGAGGCGCAGCGCGTACCGCCCGGTAGCGAGGGACTGTTGATCCTGCCGTACCTGGCCGGCGAGCGCACCCCGGTGTTCGACCCGCTGGCCCGTGGCGTCGTCGTCGGCCTGACCTTGCGGCACGGCCGAGGACATCTGATTCGTGCTGCCTACGAAGGGATTTCGTTCGGCATCCGGCAGATACTCGAGCGCTTCGACGATGCCCACTGTGCCACCAGGACGGTGGCCGTCGGCGGCGGATTGCGCAGTCCGGTCTGGGCCCAGGCGGTCAGCGACATCACCGGACGGCCGCAGCTGGTGCCCGAGCAGGCCATCGGAGCCAGCTACGGCGACGCGCTGCTGGCCGCCATCGGAGTCGGGCTGGTGCCGCCCGAAACCGATTGGACCAGGATCGCGCGCGAGCTCACCCCGGACCCACGCAACCGCGAGCGGTACGACGACTTGTACGCGACCTGGCGGGAGCTGTACCCGGCCACGCGTGATCAGGTGCACCGGCTGGCCGAACCCGAACCCGCGTTCGGTCAGCCCATCGTGTAGCCGCCGTCGACGGGAAGGTCGACGCCGTTGATCATGGAGGCCGCATCCGAGGCCAGCCACACCACCGCATCGGATACCTCCTGCGGAACCGCGAAGCGACCCAGCGGAATTCGCGCGAGCATCGGTGCGGCCTTCTCCCGCTCGCCCCAGACCCGCTGGCCCATCTCGGTGAGCACCACCGTCGGGCACACCGAGTTGGCCCGAATGCCGAACGGGCCAAGTTCCTGTGCGAGCACCTTGGTGGCCATCACCAACCCGGCCTTGGATGCGCAGTACGCGTAGTGCTCGGGTAGCGGCGCCAGCGCGGCTGCCGACGCCACCGTGATGATCGAACCGCCGGTGCCCTGCTCGACCATGATGGCGCCGACGGCGGCTGCCAAGAGCGCAGGGGCCCGCAGGTTCACGGCGATCGTCGCGTCGAACAGCGCCGGATCCGTTTCCAACACCGACTGTGGATGCGAGATGCCGGCATTGTTCACCAGCACGTCGAGCCCGCCGAAGGCTTCGGCGGCCAGCTGGGCGAGCCGGCCTGGGCCGTCGCTCTGCGCGAGATCGACTGCGGTGGTGTGTACTTGGGTGCCGAACTCGGAGGTCAACGCATCCTTGGCGGCGGCCAACTCACCCTCGTCGCGGCCGCTGAGCACCACCTGCGCCCCGGCCGATGCGAAGGCCCTCGCCACGTCGGCGCCGATGCCCTTGGTGGCACCGGTGATCAACGCCCGCTTGCCGTCCAGGCGCAGTGCGCCCGCGTAACGGGCTTCCGCCATCGTCGTCACGAGGCACCTTTCGCTGAGTCTTCGTCGTTCTTCACGGTGGCCAGGATGGCCGTGGCGGTGGCGGGATCGGTCACCAGTTGGTTGAAGTAGCCGCCCCGCGCCCCGGCGATGATCGAGCTGACCTTGTCCTGCCCGACGGCGACGGCGATGGTCACCGGAACGTGGCGCAACGCTTCGAGCTCGACGGCGATCAGGCGCTCACGTCCGTCGAAGTCGACTTCGTCGCCGGCCCGGTCGTAGAAGCGGGAGCACACGTCACCCACCGCCGAGCGCAGTGACGTCGAGTCGGTTGGCACGAAACGCGGGATGTCCGAACGGATCAGCGGTGGCGCGCCGACGCCCATCAAGGCGCAGCGTGCGCGCGGCCACAGGTGCAGCACCCGCTGGATGCTCGGATCCTTCAGCAGCGACGGGTAGAGGTCCGGTCCTGGCAGCGCCGGTGCGAACAGGTAGTTCGGCCGGCCCCCCACCCGGTTGGCGACCAGTCGGGTGATCTCGTTGGTCTGGTACCACTCCTCGGGCTGGTCGTTGCCGCCGACGGTCGGCGCCACCAGCACCCCCGGTAGCGAAACCAGTTCGTACTGCGCGACTTCGTAGACGGTGCGACCGGACGACACCAGCAGTACGTCGCCCGGTAACAACCCGGCGGCGCCCAGTGCGCGACCGACGGCGGGCGCCAGCGCGCCGCCCATCACGTCGACCACCGTCCGGCCCGCGCCGGGGTTGGGCAGCGGATGGCTGAGGAAGGCCGTCGTCAGCGAGAGCGCCCGGACCAGCCGGTCGGTCAACACGCTGGTCGCCACCTCTTCGGGCGGCACCACCTCGATGCGGACGATGCCGCACCGCTTCGCCTCGGCGAGTAGGCGACTCACGGTCGCCCTACTGGTGCCCAGTTGGGCCGCGACGTCGGCCTGGGTGGCGTCCTCGGTGTAGTAGAGCTTGGCGGCCGCGTACAGCAAAGAGGCGGGGAAATGGCCCGCGTCGACCTCCGACGCGGCTCCGTCGCCGCCGTTCGGCTGGGTGGGCTGTGCTGACGCTGGCACGTGACGAGTATGACACCGCACATCTGTTCAGAGTCAACCTTCTTTGAACATTTGTTCTGGACATTTGTGCATGAGCGTCTTAATGTGATGCCAGCCACATCGAAACCGCGTAGTGATCGGTTCGGTTGACCGACATCTGAAGGAGCTCACGTGTCCGACCAAATCCCGGAGAAGATGCAGGCCGTGGTCTGCCACGGGCCGCATGACTACCGCCTCGAAGAGGTGGCGGTGCCCGAGCTGCGGTCCGGAGAAGCCCTGATCAAGGTGGAGGCCGTCGGCATCTGCGCCAGCGACCTGAAGTGCTACCACGGCGCGGCGAAGTTCTGGGGCGACGAGAATCGCCCGGCCTGGGCGGAGACCATGGTGATCCCCGGTCACGAATTCGCCGGACGAGTAGTCCAGCTGGATGACGCGGCCGCCAAGCGGTGGGGGATCGCGGTCGGCGACCGGGTCGTCTCCGAGCAGATCGTGCCGTGCTGGGAATGCCGGTTCTGCCGGCGCGGCCAGTACCACATGTGCCAGCCCCACGACCTCTACGGCTTCAAGCGCCGCACCCCCGGTGCGATGGCGAGCTACATGGTGTATCCCGCAGAGGCCTTGGTGCACAAGGTTTCCGGTGACATCGCTCCACAGCACGCGGCATTCGCCGAGCCACTGTCGTGCGCCCTGCACGCCGTCGAGCGCGGGCTGATCACCTTCGAGGACACCGTCGTGGTGGCCGGCTGCGGACCCATCGGCCTCGGGATGATCGCCGGCGCCAGGGCGAAGAACCCGATGCGCGTCATCGCCCTCGACATGGCGCCGGCCAAGCTCAAGCTGGCGCAGGCGTGCGGCGCCGACCTGACGATCAACATCGCCGAGCAGGACGCCGTCAGCCTGATCAAGGAGCTCACCGACGGCTACGGGGCCGACGTATACCTGGAGGGCACCGGCCACCCCTCCGCAGTTCCCCAGGGCCTCAACCTGTTACGCAAACTCGGCCGGTACGTCGAGTACGGCGTCTTCGGCAGCGACACGACCGTCGACTGGAGCATCATCAGCGACGACAAGGAACTCGACGTGCTCGGCGCTCACCTCGGCCCCTACTGCTGGCCCGCCGCAATCAAGATGATCGAGTCCGGAGTGTTGCCGATGGACGACATCTGCACACATCAGTTGCCGCTCAGCGAGTTCCAGAAGGGACTCGACCTGGTCGCAAGCGGCCAGGAGTCGGTCAAGGTCTCGCTGATACCGGCCTGATCCAACGAGTTCGAAGCGAAGGACACGAGATGAGTCGAGAACTGTCGCGGCGCAACATGCTGGCGGCAATGGGGCTGGCCGGTGCCGCCGCGGCGAGCCTGCCGATCCTGAGCGCCTGCGGCGTGGGCGGCCAACCCAGCGTGCCCAACGGTGCGGCCGGGGTCACCGGAGGATTCGACTGGAAGAAGGCGTCGGGGGCGACGATCAACGTCCTGCAGACCCCGCACCCGTACCAGAAGTCCTACCAACCGTTGCTCAAGGAGTTCACCGAGCTCACCGGGATCACCGTCAACGTCGACCTGGTGCCCGAGGCCGACTACTTCACCAAGCTCAACACCGAGCTCGCCGGTGGCTCGGGCAAGCACGACGCATTCATGCTGGGGGCCTACTTCATCTGGCAGTACGGTCCACCGGGCTGGGTGGAGGACCTCAAGCCATGGCTGGAGAACACGTCGGCCACCAGCGCCGAGTACGACTTCGAGGACATCTTCGAGGGCCTGCGCACCTCCACCCGGTGGGACTTCACCCTGGGCCACCCACTGGGTACCGGTGGGCAGTGGGCGATTCCGTGGGGTTTCGAGAACAACGTGGTGGCCTACAACAAACGGATCTTCGACGAGAAGGGCATCACCAAGCTGCCGGACAACCTGGACGACTTCATGCAGCTGGCCGTTGACCTGACCGACCGCTCGGCCAACCGCTACGGCCTCTCCACCCGCGGGTCCAAGTCCTGGGCCACCATCCATCCCGGCTTCATGACCCAGTACAGCCGCGAGGGGGCGGTGGACTACACCTTCAACGGCTCGGAACTGGTGGCCGCGATGGACAGTGACAAGGCCGTCGCATTCACCAAGAAGTGGATCGAGCTGCAGCACGCGGCCGGCCCGACGTCGTGGACCACCTACGACTATCCCAATGCCACCGGCGATCTCGGCGACGGCAAGGCCATGATGGTGTTCGACGCCGACAGCGCCACGTACCCGAAGAACAAGCCGGGGGCCAGCAAGGAAGCCGGCAATATCGCCTGGTACGCCGGGCCGGCCGGGCCGGACGGCAACTACAAGACCAACCT
>JAHFVB010000429.1 GCA_023264755.1 Mycobacterium sp.
GCCCCCCGCCGACGCGCCGGTCACCCCCATGGGCGCCGACCTGCCCCACGTGGGTGTGCCGCAAGCGCCTGCACTTCCCGGACCGCCGCCCGCGGCTGAGCCGGTTGCGCCGGTTGCGCCGGTGCCGGGAGTTCCTGGACCGCCCGCGTGAACCGCGGCGACCGCAGCGCACGCAAGCAGGTGGCGCCCGCCGCCGGCCGGGCCAAGGCACCCAAGGCGCCCGCTCAACCGCATTCCGCCCGCGTCCGCCGGACCAGGGCTGCGGCCACGGGGGACGGGGTGCGCACCTCCTCCTTCGCGTTCCGGCATCGCGTCGGCAACGGCGTGATCGCCTTGGTGCTGGTCGTGGCCGCCGCACAGCTGTTCAGCCTGCAGGGCCCGAAGGCTTCGGGGCTACGCGCCGAGGCTGCCGGACAGCTCAAGGTCACCGACGTCGAAGAGGCGGTGCGCGGCAGCATCGTGGACCGGAACAACGACAAGCTGGCCTTCACGATCGCTGCACGTGCGTTGACCTTCCAACCGCTCAGGATCGCCAAGCAGCTGGCCGACGAGAAGGCGAAGAAGCCGTCCGCGCCCAATCCAGATGCCCGGCTGAGGGAAATCGCCACCGGGGTATCGGGGCTGCTGAACAACAAGCCGGATGCCGCCACGCTGCTGAAGAAGCTGTCCAGCAAGGACTCCTTCGTCTACCTGGCCCGCGCCGTCGACCCCGCGATCGCCAGCGCCATCATCAAGAAGTACCCCGAGGTCGGCGCGGAGCGCCAAGACATCCGGCAGTACCCCGGCGGCTCGCTGGCCGCGAACATCGTCGGCGGCATCGACTGGGATGGCCACGGCCTGCTGGGGCTGGAGGACTCCCTGGACGCCAAGCTGGCCGGCACCGACGGATCCGTCACCTATGACCGCGGCTCGGACGGGGTGGTGATTCCGGGCAGTTACCGCAACCGCCACGATGCCGTCAACGGATCCACCATCCAGATCACCATCGACGACGACGTTCAGTACTACGTCCAACAGCAGGTGCAGCAGGCCAAGGACCTGTCCGGGGCCAAGAACGTGTCGGCCGTCGTCTTGGACGCCAAGACGGGCGAGGTGCTCGCGATGTCGAATGACGACACGTTCGACCCCTCCCAGGACATCGGCCGCCAAGACGACCGTCAGCTGGGCAACCTGGCCGTGTCCTCACCCTTCGAGCCCGGCTCGGTGAACAAGATCATCACCGCCTCGTCGGCGATCGAGTTCGGCCTGACGACACCCGACGAGGTCCTGCAGGTGCCTGGTTCCATCGACATGGGCGGCGTCACCGTGCACGACGCCTGGCAGCACGGAGTGACGCCGTACACCACGACCGGCGTCTTCGGAAAGTCGTCCAACGTCGGCACGCTGATGCTGGCGCAACGCGTCGGGCCCGAGCGCTGGGCGGACATGGCCGGCAAGTTCGGCCTCGGGCAGCGCACCGGCGTCGGACTGCCGGGCGAGAGCTCGGGTCTGGTGCCGCCCATCGACCAGTGGTCGGGTAGCTCGTTTGCGAACCTGCCCATCGGCCAAGGGCTTTCGATGACCTTGCTGCAGATGGCCGGGATGTACCAGGCGATCGCCAATGACGGGCTGCGGATTCCGCCCCGCATCATCAAGTCCACCATCGCCGCCGACGGCACCAGAACCGACGAGCCCAGGCCGGACGGGGTGCGCGTGGTTTCGCCCGACACGGCCAAGACCGTGCGGAACATGCTGCGGGCGGTCACCCAGAAGGACCCGCGCGGGGTTCAGCAGGGCACGGGGTCCGGGGCTGCGGTCGAGGGCTACCAGATCGCGGGCAAGACGGGCACCGCGCAGCAGATCAATCCGGCGTGCGGCTGCTATTACGACGACGTCTACTGGATCACCTTCGCCAGCATGGCCCCGGCCGACGCCCCGCGCTACGTGGTCGGCGTGATGATGGACAACCCGCACCGCACGGCCGACGGATCGCCGGGCACCACGGCGGCGCCACTGATCCACAACATCGACGCCTGGTTGCTGCAGCGGGAGAACGTGCCACTGTCGGCGGACCCGGGCCCGCCGCTGACCCTGCAGCAAACCTGACCAGAAAGGTGTCCCGGCGGCGCGAGGCGTCTTCGCGGCCGGCCGGTACTGTGTCATCGCCATGAAGTTGCGTCCCTCGCGCCCGATGGGTGAAGCCCTCGCGCCCTTGGCCCAGCGGGTGGGGGCCATCGTCGCGCCGGAGGTGTCGGCTTCAGACCTGGTGGTGACCGGGGTGACGCTGCGCAGCCAGGACGTCGTCGCCGGTGAGCTCTTCGCGGCGCTGCCCGGCAGTTCCGCCCACGGAGCGCGCTACGTCGCCGACGCCGTCGCTCGGGGCGCGGTCGCGGTACTCACCGATCCGGCCGGGGTCCAGACCATGCCGGCCGACATCGGCGTGCCGGTGCTGGTCCACCCGACCCCGCGGGCCGTGCTCGGCGAACTCGCCGCCGCGGTCTACGGGAATCCGTCCGAGCGGCTCCGCGTCATCGGCGTCACGGGCACCTCGGGCAAGACCACGACGACCTACCTGGTGGAGGCGGGCCTGCGCGCGGCAGCTCGGGGCGCCGGACTGATCGGGACGGTGGGAGTCCGCATCGACGGGCGCACCGAGCCCAGCACCCTGACCACCCCCGAGGCGCCGGATCTGCAGGCGCTGTTGGCGGTCATGGTCGAACGGGGTGTCGATACGGTCGTCATGGAGGTGTCGAGCCACGCCCTGACCCAGGGCAGGGTCGATGCCGTGCACTTCGCGGTCGGTGGCTTCACCAACCTGTCGCGCGATCACCTCGACTTCCACCCGACCATGCAGGACTACCTGGATGCCAAGGCCAAGCTGTTCGAACCGGACTCCCCGGTCCACGCCGACGTCTCCGTGGTCTGCGTCGACGACGACGCGGGCCGCGAGATCGCGGCGCGCGCCCATCGCCCGACGACCGTGAGCGCCGCCGGACACCAGGCTCAATGGAGCGTCGAGCAGGTACTCACGACCGCCCACGGGGGTCAGGAGTTCGTCGCCGTCGATCCCGCCGGGGTGCACCACCGAGTGCAGCTCGCGCTGCCCGGCCACTACAACGTGGCCAACGGACTGCTGGCGCTGGCCTTGCTCGACGCCGTCGGCGTGTCGCCGGAGCAGGCTGCGCCGGGGTTGCGGACGGCCACGGTGCCGGGTCGCATGCAGCCGGTGGACGGGGGTCAGGACTTTCTGGCGCTGGTGGACTACGCCCACAAGCCGGGTGCGTTGCGCGCGGCCTTGGAAACGCTGCGCGCGCAGACCAAGGGCCGGCTCGCCGTGGTCTTCGGGGCGGGCGGGAACCGGGATCCGGGCAAGCGGGCGCCGATGGGCGCCGTCGCGGCCGAGCTCGCCGACCTGGTGGTGGTGACCGACGACAACCCGCGGGACGAAGACCCGGCCGACATCCGCGCGGCGATCATGGCCGGCGCTGTCGCGGCCGGTACCCAGGCGCAGCTCGTCGAGCTCGGCGATCGGAGAGCGGCCATCGACTTCGCGGTCGGCTGGGCCGGTGCCGGCGACGTGGTGCTGATCGCGGGCAAGGGTCACGAGGCCGGCCAGACCAGTCGTGGTCAGACCAGACCGTTCGACGACCGCGACGAATTGGCCGCTGCGCTAACGCAACTGGGGGCCGACACGTGATCGAGCTGACGCTGACCCAGCTGGCCGACATCGTCGGCGGCGAGCTCGTCGACGTGACGCCTGCCGAGGCCGAGCACATTCGCATCACCGGGACCGTCGAGTTCGACTCCAGGGCGGTGACCCCGGGCGCGTTGTTCCTGGCGTTGCCTGGGGCTCGCTCCGACGGACACGACCACGCGGCCGAAGCAGTGGCGGCAGGTGCGGTGGCGGTGCTGGCCGCGCGTCCCGTCGGCGTGCCCGCGGTCGTCGTCCGCCCCGGCAGCGCGCCCGGCGAGGCCACTTCGGGGGCCAGCGTGCTGGAGCACGACGTGGATGGATCGGGGGCGGCAGTGCTGCGCGCGCTGGCCCTACTGGCCGGCGCGGTGGCGGCGGAATTGGTGGCGGCGGGGCTGACGATCGTCGGGGTCACGGGGTCGTCCGGCAAGACCTCCACCAAGGATCTGCTGGCGGCCGTGCTCGCTCCGCTCGGCGAGGTCGTCGCCCCACCGGGCTCGTTCAACAACGAGCTCGGCCATCCCTGGACCGTGTTGCGTGCCACTGCCGACACCGACTACCTGATCCTGGAGTTGTCGGCCCGCCATCCGGGCAACATCGCGGCGCTGGCCGCCATCGCGCCGCCGTCGATCGCCGTCGTGCTGAACGTGGGGACGGCCCATCTGGGCGAATTCGGTTCCCGGGAGGCCATCGCAGCGACGAAGGCCGAACTGCCGCAAGCGGTTCCGGAGTGTGGCGTGGTGATCCTCAACGCCGACGACCCGATCGTGGCCGCGATGGCCGATCAGACCGCGGCGCGGGTGGTCCGCGTGGGGAGGTCCTCGACCGAGGACGTCTGGGCCGGGGACGTCACCCTCGACGAACTGGCCCGGCCCAGGTTCACGCTGCACGCGCGCGGAGCGCACGTCGACGTGAACCTGGCCGTGCACGGCGACCACCAGGTGTCCAATGCCTTGTGCGCGGCGGCCGTCGCGCTGGAGTGCGGCGCCAGTCTGGGCCAGGTCGCGGCCGCGTTGGAGACCGCCGGACCGGTATCGCGTCAGCGCATGCAGGTACACACCCGCGCCGACGG
>JAHFVB010000060.1:0-9383 GCA_023264755.1 Mycobacterium sp.
GATCAACCGGTGGCCACTACCCGAGTCCGGTGTGCGCAGCGGCATGGAACCGGCCGACCTGGACGCGGCCGGACAGCCGGAGGAGCCCCGCTCCGTAGACCGCGCCATCCCGTTTCAGATCTCCGCGGCCGCCGCACGGTCCGTCCAGGACAACGGCGGCATCCGCAGCGCCCCCACGCTGCTCAACCTCCTGCAGCAGGCCACCGCGGTCGCCGACCGCACCGAGCTCATCACTCCGATCGGTGAACCCGCCGCCCCGGAGGACGTCCGGCGCGGCGTCGTCGACCCCGACCAGCAGGCCCGTAGGCGCAAGGGTTGGTTGATCGGCCTGTCCGTCGGTGGCGCAATCCTGGTCGTCGTCCTGGTGGTCTTGGCGTCGGTGCTCAGCGACATCTTCGGCGACGTCGGCGGGACACTCGACAAGGACAATCTGGGGCTCAACTCGCCGTCGGGCAGCAGCTCGACGGCCAGCTCGAGCGCCAACTCCAATACGGTGAAACCCGTCAAGGCCGTGGTGTTCTCGCCCGGTGGCGAGGCGGACAACCCGGACCAGGCCGCCCAAGCGATCGACGGCAACCCTGCGACGGCCTGGCAAACCGATACCTACAGCGATCCCGTCCCCTTCCCCGGCTTCAAGAACGGGGTGGGGCTGCTCCTGCAGTTGCCGCAGCCGACGTCGCTGGCCTCGGTATCGCTCAGCCTCAACAGCACCGGCACGTCCATCCAGCTGCGCTCCGCTCAGTCGGCCACTCCGGCGACGCTCGACGACACCACCGCGTTGACCCAGCCGGCCCCCATGAAGCCCGGGCTCAACACCATCACCCTCGACAACGCGCCGCCCACGTCGTACCTGCTGGTGTGGATCACCACGCTGGGCACCGTCGACGGCAGGAGCGAGACCGCGATCTCCGACATCACGCTCAAGCCCACGTCCTAAGCCGACGTAGCGCCCGGTCCCCAGGCCGGCGGGAGCTGTCTCGCCGCCGTCATCGCAGGTCAGCGCACCTGTGATGGTGGGCGTCGAAAATTGGTGCCTTGATGGTTGCTGTGAACTCATTATCGTTCGGCTGTGGGAAGCAATCGGGGGCACGCCTATCCAGAACACTCGGACGAGGAGTTGCTGCGGGCGCACGTCGCGGGTGACCGCTACGCCTTCGAAGCCCTGTTCCACCGGCACCACCGGCAGCTGTTCCGGCTGGCGCACGTCACCAGCCGCAACCGCGATGACGCCGCCGACGCCCTCCAGGAGGCGATGTTGTCGGCGCATCGCAACGCACCGACGTTCCGCCGCGACGCGTCGGTGAGCAGCTGGCTGTACCGAATCGTCGTCAACGCATGTCTAGATCGATTGCGCCGCAACAAAAGTCACCCCACCTCGGCGCTAGAGTACGCAGTCGCCGTTGGGAACGACCCGATATCGCACGTCGAAACCACGCTCGTCGTCGAGCGAGCGCTGATGCAACTACCGCTGGAGCAGCGGGCCGCGGTGGTGGCCGTCGACATGCAGGGGTACTCGGTGGCCGAGGCCGCCCGGCTGCTCGGCATCCCCGAGGGCACGGTCAAGAGCCGTTGCTCGCGAGCGCGGGCCAAGCTTGCCAAGGCGTTGGAGTACCTTGGCCACGACACCGCCGCGGCTGACCGCCCGGGCGGAGCGGGGTGAGCCTGTTCGATTCAGGAGGAGACGGTGGACGGCGGCGCTGGCGATCCCGCGGAAACGCGCGGGCCGGCTTTCGATTCCGAGGCGCCGATCACCGTCGAGGTGCTCGCCGACCTACAGGCCGGCCTGCTCGACGACGACACGGCCGCACAGGTACGCAAGCGGGTGCGTGGTGATGAGGGACTGGCCCGCCAACTCGCCGCGCTCAATCAGGTGCGGCGCGACTTGGCGCTACTGAACGACGACGCCGCCTCGGCCCCCGAGGTGTCCCCCGCAGTCACCGAACGCGTCCTCGCCTCGTTGCGGGCCGCTGATCACACCGAAACCGCCAGGCCCGGCCACGCCGCCCGCGGGGCGCGGCTGGGGGCTCGGGGCGTCGCCGCCACCGTCGGCGTGCTGGCCGCCATCGCCGCCGCAGGAGTCGGCACCGCGATGCTGCTTCATCCGGCGGGGCCCACCCACGCGGACCAACCCACCGCCGAGAAGCTCACCGTCGCGCAACCGTCGAGCCGCTTCCCGCTATCCGAGCCGGAGTTGGTGGCTCTGCTCGGCGCACCGGCCGAGCTCGGGCCGCTGGCCGATCCGCAGCGCCGAAGCTCCTGCCTCGCCGGGTTGGGTTATTCGGCGACGACGCAGGTGCTGGGTGGGGAGCAGCTGCGCGCCGGCGGCCAATCGATGGTGGTGCTGCTGGTCCCGGCCGGCCCGCCCAAGGCCGTGAAGGCGCTGGTGGTGCGACCCAATTGCAGTTCGGCCGACACCGGGCTACTGGCCGACACCGCGCTCAACCGGCCCTGACGTCCCCCGCCCTCGCTCTCGGCCCGCCGCGACCGACCGGCGGCACTCCCACCATCGCGCCCCGCCGGCCCGCACCATGCCGCCCGGCGGGGAACACGTCCGCCTACGCTGGTGTTATTAGCGTGCCGACGCGAAAGGCAGAAAGGCAGACATGACTAGCTCATCGTCGTCCACCCCCGAGCTTCACGACGTGATCATCATCGGGTCGGGGCCGGCCGGTTACACGGCAGCGGTCTATGCCGCTCGCGCTCAACTCAAGCCGTTGGTCTTCGAAGGCGTGCAATTCGGTGGCGCCTTGATGACCACCACCGAGGTGGAGAACTACCCCGGCTTCCGCAACGGCATCACCGGCCCCGAACTCATGGACGAGATGCGGGAGCAGGCCCTGCGGTTCGGCGCCGACCTCCGCATGGAAGACGTCGACGAGGTCTCCCTGGACGGACCCGTGAAGAGCGTCACCGTCGGCGACGAGACCCATCGGGCCCGTGCGGTGATCCTCGCGATGGGCGCGGCCGCCAGGCACCTCGGCGTCCCCGGTGAGGACGCACTGCTCGGCATGGGCGTCAGCACCTGTGCGACGTGTGACGGGTTCTTCTTCCGCGACCAGGAGATCGCCGTGGTCGGTGGCGGTGACTCCGCGATGGAAGAGGCCATCTTCCTGACCAAGTTCGCCAGCCACGTCACCCTGATCCACCGGCGCGAAGAGTTCCGGGCCTCCAAGATCATGCTCGAGCGGGCCCGCGCGAACGACAAGATCACCTTCCTGCTGAACACCGAGGTGGCCTCGATCGAGGGCGAGCCGAAGGTGAGCGGGTTGCGGCTGCGCGATCGGCTCACCGGCGAGGAGTCCAAGCTTGCCGTGACCGGCGTCTTCGTCGCGATCGGGCACGATCCCCGCTCGGCGCTGGTGAAGGGACAGATTGCACTCGACGACGAGGGTTACGTCGCCGTGCAGGGCCGCAGCACCGCGACGTCGGTGGACGGCGTCTTCGCCGCGGGCGATCTGGTGGACCACACGTACCGCCAGGCCATTACCGCCGCGGGCAGCGGTTGTGCCGCGGCCATCGACGTCGAGCGCTGGCTTTCCGAGCACGAATGACGACCCGCCCGTTCAGTTCGAACCCACGACAGGAGCAAACCCATGAGTGACAACCACGCGACCGTCACCGTTACCGACGATTCCTTCTCCGACGACGTGCTCTCCAGCTCGACTCCGGTGCTGGTGGACTTCTGGGCCACCTGGTGCGGACCGTGCAAGATGGTCGCCCCGGTGCTCGAGGAGATCGCCACCGAGAAGGCGGGCTCGCTGACGGTGGCCAAGCTCGACGTGGACTCCAACCCGGCGACTGCCCGCGACTTTCAGGTCGTGTCAATTCCGACGCTGATCTTGTTCAAGGACGGCAAGCCGGTGACTCGCATCGTCGGGGCGAAGGGTAAGGCGGCGCTGCTGCGCGAGCTCGCTGACCACGTATAACGGCTCCACGAGCTTCCTGCCGGACCGCTGACGGGCCGAGCTGGCGTTTCCGCAATCACCGCGCCGTCTGCGACAATGCTGGCTAGCTTGTATAGGCACTGTCAACGCCGCGCGCTCTTCGGCGCCGGTCACCGAGAGGCTGGTTATGTCGATTCTGCGTCGCGGCGACCGCGGAAGCGCGGTCACCGAGATTCGGGCGGCACTGTCGGCGCTCGGGCTCATGGGCGAGCCCGACGCGGACTTGGTAACCGGTAGGCACGTCGCCCTCGACGTCTTCGACGACGAGCTGGACCGGGCGGTCCGCGCGTTTCAACAACATCGCGGTCTACTGGTCGACGGGGTCGTCGGCGAAGCCACTTCTCGCGCGCTGCGCGAGGCCTCCTATCGACTTGGGGCCCGCACCCTGGCGCACCAGTTCGGCGCGCCGATGTACGGCGACGACGTCGCGACGCTGCAAGCCCGCCTGCAAGACCTCGGCTTCTATACCGGCCTGGTCGACGGACACTTCGGCCTGCAGACCCACAACGGCCTGATGTCCTACCAGCGCGAGTACGGGCTCTATCCCGACGGCATCTGTGGCCCAGAAACGTTGCGGTCCTTGTACTTTCTCGGTTCGCGGGTGACCGGCGGTTCACTGCACGCGATCCGCGAAGAGGAGCTGGTTCGGCGTTCCGGACCACGCCTGTCGGGCAAGCGGGTCATCATCGATCCGGGCCTCGGCGGGGCCGACAGCGGCCTCATCGTCAACGGTCCGTCGGGTCCGATCAGCGAAGCAGACATGTTGTGGGACTTGGGCAGTCGGCTCGAGGGTCGGATGACCGCGATCGGCATGGAGACGTTCCTGTCCCGGCCCGTCGGTCGTAGTCCTTCCGATGCCGAACGGGCCGAGACCGCCAATACGGTCGGCGCCGATCTGATGATCAGCCTGCGCTGCGGCAATCTGCCCGGCTCCGAGGCCAACGGCGTCGCGTCGTTCTACTTCGGCAACTCGCACGGTTCGGTGTCGACCATCGGCCGCAACCTGGCCGACTTCGTCCAGCGAGAGTTGGTTGCGCGCACCGGCTTACGTGATTGCCGCACCCACGGTCGCACCTGGGACCTGCTTCGGCTGACCCGGATGCCGACCGTTCAGGTCGACGTCGGGTACATCACCAATCTCCGTGATCGCGAGCTGCTGGTGTCCCCGCAGATCCGCGACTCGCTCGCCGAGGGCATCCTGGCCGCCGTGAAGCGGCTCTACCTGCTCGGCAAGAACGACCGCCCCACCGGCACGTTCACCTTCGCCGAGCTGCTCGCACACGAGCGGACGGTCGAGCAGGCCGGTCGCGCCGCGCAGGGCTAGCCGCTTCAGCGGTAGGGCGTGGCCCCCGCCCCCACCGGTTGTTCCAACTGCGCGGTCGCCAGCAGTCGTTCCAGCGCCGCCTCGACACCGGCCTTCCAACCCAAGCCCTGTTCGAGTTCCAGGCGCAACCGGGGAAAGTACCGATGTGGCGAGACGACGGTGAAGCCACCGTCGATCAGGAAGTCCGCGTCGATGACACACTGCTCCACCGAGCAGTCCCCGAGGGCCAGGACGGCGGGGCGCAGTTCCTCCGGCACCGCCTGCGGATCGGATAGTTCGGCGGCTTCGGCGGTACGGCCGAAGGCTTCGAGCGCCCGCACACCGCGCCGAACCAAGTCCCCGACGACCGACGTCATCAAGTGGCGAGCCAACCCGTCGACGTCCGACTCCACGCCCATGGACGTCAGCAGGACGGCATCGGCACTGACCGGTCCGGTGGGAAACAACTGGGCGCGCGGCACGGCGCGCGGCGGGGCGTAGAACGCGTAACCCAGGCAAGGGGCGTCGTCGTCGGCGGCAGCGGTGAGCGCGTCATCGCCGGGGCCGCACTCGACGGCGACCTGACCGCAGGAGCCCCACTCCAACATGACCATCGAGAGCCAGGCTTCCTTCTCGAACTCTGGGTCGGCCAAGTGTTCCTGCTTGTCCCCGGGGCCTTGGAGCGTCGACGGGTCGAGCTCCCAGAACACACAGCGACGAGCGTGCTTGGGCAGCTGCTCGAACGCTTCGAGTCGGAGCGGCGTGATTCGTGCGGACACTAGCCTTCCTGGTTCTCGGTCGGTGCTGTCGACGGCAACCCCTCAAGGATAGGAGAGCTGGTGGCGGTCGGCCTCACTTCGGCCGGCCGACCGGTCCGCGCGCTCACTGCCACCCCATGCTTAGCCCAATTCTGTTGGTGCACATGACCTTTCCTCGTCGAGCGCGCCGCCGCAACCGCAGTGCAGCACTTTCGTGTCACAGTGACGTAATTACGCGGTGTGGTGGGTCAGGCCTTGGTTGCGTTCATTAGCTCCACTATCCGTTGCAGATCGTCGACCGACCCGAACTCGACCACGATCTTGCCTTTTCGTTTGCCAAGGCTCACCGACACCCGCGTATCGAACGCCGTGGACAGCTGTTCAGCAACGTCCTGGAGCCCCGGCATCTGGATCGGCTTGCGCCGTGGGTTCGTCGGCGTCCCCGGCGCGGAATCCACCTCACGGTTGGCGAGCGTGACCGCCTCTTCGGTAGCGCGGACGGACAGCCCCTCGGCGACGATGCGCGCCGCGAGCTCCTCCTGCTTCTCCGGTCCACCCTCGAGCGCGAGCACGGCCCGGGCGTGCCCGGCGGATAGCACGCCGGCCGCGACGCGACGCTGGACGGCGATCGGCAAGCGCATCAGCCGAATCATGTTCGTGATCACCGGTCGGGAGCGTCCGATGCGTGCCGCCAATTCGTCGTGTGTCACGCCGAACTCGTCGAGCAACTGTTGGTAGGCCGCGGCCTCTTCCAACGGGTTGAGCTGTGCCCGGTGGATGTTCTCCAAGAGGGCATCGCGCAACATGCTGTCGTCGGCGGTCTCCCGCACGATGGCCGGAATCGCCTCCAGGCCCGCCTGCTGTGCCGCGCGCCAGCGCCGCTCCCCCATCACCAGTTGGTAGCGCGCAGCGCCGTCGACCGCCGGCAGCTCGCGCACGACGATCGGCTGCATGAGCCCGAACTCGCGGATGGAGTGGACGAGTTCCGCGAGCGCCTCCCCGTCGAAGACCTGCCGGGGTTGCTTTGGGTTCGGTTCGATGGCCGTCGGCGCAATCTCGCGGTACACCGCTCCGACGTCCGCGATCGGGGCCGGGTCACTCGGGGCCGGACGACCACCCAGCACGACGTCGGCCGCGGCCGCGCCCATGCTGGGGGTCAGCTGTCCCGCATCCTCGCCCTCGCTCGGACCGGTCGGAATGAGCGAGGCCAGTCCACGACCGAGGCCGGTGCGCTTACGTGGCTGCGTCATGCTCGACGTCCCTTTCCTTCGGCGTGTTGCGAACCCGATTCGATGCTGCCCTTCAACGCGGCCCCCTCGCCGTCGGGTCCTGGCGCTCGGCAAGTTCCCGGCTCGCGTCGAGATAGCTCATCGCCCCGCGTGATCCGGGGTCGTAGTCGAGGATCGTCATTCCGTACCCGGGGGCCTCGGAAACCTTGACGCTGCGCGGGATGACGGTGCGCAGCACCTTGTCCCCGAAGTGGGTTCTGACGTCGTCGGCAACCTGATCGGCCAGCTTGGTTCGTCCGTCGTACATCGTGAGGATGACGGTGGTGACTTCCAGATTCGGATTGAGGTGCGACTTCACCATCTCGATATTGCGCAGCAACTGGCCGACGCCTTCCAGCGCGTAGTACTCGCACTGGATCGGGATCAGGACTTCGGGAGCGGCCACGAGGGCGTTGATGGTCAGTAGACCCAGCGACGGCGGGCAGTCGATGAAGACGTAGTCGAAGTCGTAGTCCTTGAGCGCCGCCAACGCATTCCGTAGCCGACCTTCGCGGGCCACCATGCTAACCAATTCGATCTCGGCTCCGGCGAGGTCGATCGTGGCGGGGACGCAGAACAGCCGTTCGCTGTGGGGGCTGCGTTGGATCGCCTCGGCTAGTTCCATTTCACCGATCAGCACTTCGTACGACGACGGAGTGCCTGGACGATGCTCGATCCCGAGCGCAGTGGAGGCGTTCCCCTGCGGATCCAGATCGATCACGAGGGTGCGCAATCCTTGCAGCGCGAGCGCCGCGGCGATGTTCACCGCCGTGGTGGTCTTGCCGACGCCGCCCTTCTGGTTGGCGATGGTGAAGACGCGCTGCCGTTGCGGTCGCGGTAGGCCGCGGCCCTTCGCCCCGTGCAGAACGCGGACCGCGCGTTCGGCTTCGGCCCCGATCGGCGTGTCCACGATGTCTGGTTTCCATTCCTCGCCGGCGTCGCCCGTCCATGTTTCACGTGAAACATTGGGCGTTGCGTCGGGTCCGGATGCCGTTGGATCGGGCTTCGGCGGAGGTGTCATCGCGCACTCCGCCGCGACCGCCTGGGCCGCTCCACTGTTATCCCCCGCGCCTCGCGTCGTGCTTCCACGACGGTGGCGGGTGGAGTCAAATAGTCCACGCCACATTTGACCACCTTCACCTCAACGGCGCCTAATGCAGCCAAGGCTCGCCGGTGTTCGGCCACCTCCGCCTCGGCGCGTTCGCCTTTCATCGCCAACATTCGTCCCCCACTCCGCACCAGCGGCAGCGACCACTCGGCCAATCGGTCCAGCGCCGCTACGGCGCGGGACGTCACGACGTCGAACTCTCCGAGCTCTTGCCGAACCGCTCGATCCTCTGCTCGCCCGCGCACCACGTCGACCGACAAGCCCAACTCGGTCACCACTTCGCGCAGGAATTCGGCCCGGCGCAGCAGCGGTTCGACGAGCGTCACGTGGACCTCCGGGCGGGCCAACGCGAGTGGTATCCCGGGCAGTCCCGCGCCGCTGCCGATGTCCGCCAAGCGCTGTCCGTCGACCAACAGCTCCGCCACCGCCGCACAGTTCAATAGGTGCCGATCCCATAGCCGATCGACTTCTCCTGGACCGATCAGTCCGCGCTCGATGGCGGGCCCGGCGAGGATGTCGGCGTACCGCCGCGCTCGATCGAAGTTGGCGCCGAACACGGCGGCCGCGACGGGCGGCGGCTCGGCAGCGGTGCCCGGTTTCACGTGAAACATTCCTTCCCCATTTCGCTCGCCACAGCCGACCCGGTGTAGCGCCTGCTGCCAACGCTGGGCATTCCAGCGCCAATTGCATAGCTACCGTGGCGGCTTGCCGCCGCACCACGTTTCACGTGAAACATCCTCCGAATCGACTCACTTGAGGCCGTCCCGATCGGGCGGCGGCACCGGACTCCGTTCGGGTCCGGAAATGCCACAGCCGCCCGCAGCGGGTCTGGAGGCTTGCCATGTTTCACGTGAAACATCCTCCGAATCCGCGGCCGGGCGGCCGGGCTGGAAACTACATCGGTGTAACTAAGCGGGCTATCCGTCGATCAACACGACGACACGGCGAGCCGGCTCGGCACCCTCGCTCTCGCTGCGGACACCGTCCACTGCGGCTACGGCC
>JAHFVB010000060.1:9393-13656 GCA_023264755.1 Mycobacterium sp.
TTCGAACGGCGTCATCGGCGCGAGTTCCTCGCGCTCGCCCGACTCCAACACCCGGCGCGCAATCTGGTCGCCCAGTGCCGCCAACTCGTCGCGGCGGCGACGGCGCCAGCGGGCGATGTCCCGCATCAGCCGGCTGCGCTCCCCTGTCTTCTGATGAACGGCCAGCCGCGTCAACTCCTGCAACGCATCGAGCACCTCGCCCTTGCGGCCCACCAACTTGGTGAGGTCGTCCCCACCGTCGATGCTCACCACCGCTCGGTCGCCTTCGACGTCCAGGTCGATGTCCCCGTCGAAGTCCAACAAGTCGAGCAGCTCCTCGAGGTAGTCGCCCGCGATCTCGCCTTCGGCAACCAGTCGCTCTTCCAAGTCCAGTGGCTTCGCCGCGGTCGGCGCCACGGCTTCGGCGACCTCTCCCGCAACTCCGGCGTCCGTCGCAATGCGTTCGGTGGTGTCGGCGTCAGTCATGTTCATCCTCTCTTCTCATTCATCGGCGGGCCGCGGAATCGCATCCTGGCCCGCATTGGGGGTCTAGGAGTGAAGCGCGGTCAAGGCCTTCGCTTCTTCGGGCGGTTGGTCCGGCTTGGCCCAGTCCTGTCGGTACCGGGCTTCGCGGAACCCGGCTGTGCTCCGCCGGGCTTCTTGGCGACTTCGGAGCCGGTCTTGGGAGCATCCCCCGTAACCGCAGACGGCGTTGGCTCTTCGACCGCGTCCACCAGCTCGGCGCCGGCGGCGTCGGACAACGGCGGCTTGGGCGCAGCGCTGCCCTTGGCCTTGCGGGGCTTCACCCCGGGCGCCGGCGCGTTCGAGGCCCTTCGTTCCAGCTCTTCCTGCTTCTTGGCTTCCTCGCGCTGCTCGATCTTTCCGAACACGATGTGCTGCTGGCCATAGGTCCAGATGTTGTTCGACACCCAGTACAAGATGATTGCGAGCGGAAGGAACGGCCCGCCGACGACGACGCCCACCGGGAATACATAGAGCGCCAGCCGGTTCATCATCGCCGTCTGAGGCGCCGCGGCGGCCTCCGGGCTCTGGCGCGCAATCGAGGCCCGGCTGTTGAAGTGGGTGGCGATGCCCGCAATGATCATCAGCGGGATGCCGACGGCGATGACCGCTCCGCGGTCGAACTCCTTGAAGGCGTTCAGCCCGACCGTCTGGATCATCGATGCGCCGAGCGGAGCACCGAACAGGTGCGCATCCAGGAAGTTGCGTACGTCCTCGGCACTGAAGAAGTAGTTGCCCAGCGCGGCGTTCTGTTCGACGCTCAGGCCCAACCGACCAAAGCCCGTCTGCGTGCGGTTGAACGAATTCAGCACGTGATACAGCCCGAGGAACACCGGCACCTGCGCCAGCATCGGCAGGCAGCCCAGGATCGGGTTGAACCCGTGCTCCTTCTGCAGCTTCTGCATCTCCAATGCCATCCGCTGGCGATCCTTGCCGTACTTCTTCTGTAGCGCCTTGATCTGGGGCTGCAGCTCCTGCATCTGGCGAGTGGTTTCGATCTGCCTGACGAAGGGGCGGTACAGCAGCGCGCGGAGCGTGAAAACGAGGAACGTCACCGACAGCGCCCACGCGAAGAAGTTGGTGGGCCCATCCACTCCGGGGATCAGACCCAGCAGGAACGAGAAGACCTTGTACCAAACCCACATGATCCCGGAGACCGGGTAGTAGATGAAGTCGAGACTGAACCAGTTAAACAAGCGAATCGCTCCTCAGCTTCGGGTCATGGTCTGTTGCGTCGGGCCGTTCGGGAATCGGATCCCACCCTCCACGGTGCCAGGGCCCACACTTGGCCAACCGGACGCACGCCAGCCAGCAGCCCCGGAGCAAGCCGTATTCCTGAAGGGCATCGACGGCGTACTGACTACACGTGGGGGTAAACCGGCAGGCGGCCGGACGAAAGGGGGAGATCATCGTGCGATACAGCTGGACGAGCTGGATGACCCCGCGTAACACGACGCCGGAAACCCGGCGGCCGGTCATCGCGACGCCCCGGCGCTTCGCTGTGTCCGGCGTAGCGCCGTGCGTAGCTCCTGGTCCAACCGGGCTGAGATGGCATGCCTACTATTCGGCAGCGCTCTAATGACGACCTTGTCGCCGGCACCGAGCTCGTCGAGCACATTGCGGGCGACGTGACGAAGCATCCGGGACACTCGGTGCCGCTGCACCGCATTGCCGACTGACTTCGAGACGATGAGCCCGATCTTCGGCATGCCGGAAGGGTCGTCCACCGCTCGCAGCGCGTGGACGACCAAATCGGGTTGAACGGCACGGACTCCCCGATTGACGGTCTGACTAAAGTCCGTCGACCGCGTCATCCGGTACCGGGCCGGAAGCACTTTGCTAGATCCTGCGTCTACTCACGCAGAGTCACGCAGTCAGGGAAGCGCGACCCTTGCGACGACGACCCGAAACGATCGCACGCCCAGCACGTGTGCGCATGCGCAACCGGAACCCGTGCACGCGTGCACGGCGCCGGTTGTTCGGCTGAAATGTCCGCTTGCCCTTGGCCACGGCTGTATCTCCTCAATTGCACCTTGCGTTCCAGCCCGTCACGCGCATGAACTGCCATGCGGTGGGGACGTGATCGCGGTTCCGTCGAACGTTCGTCTCGCTTGCTAGCCCCGGCGCGGTACCCCGAACCTCCGGGTCGCTGCCGTGTCACCACGTGCGGGCGACTGTTCGAGGGTACTGACGAGATTTCCCTAGGTCAAACCTACCTCCGCGGCGCCGGTCCAGACCACATTCGTCACACCGTTCACCCCCGTCGAGTAGGCGCCTCAAACGCGTCGAGGAATGTTGCAGAACGGTTGGCACTCGGCGGGAAAACTGTTAGCTTCTGGCAGTGCCGTTTCAGACTGAAACGGCGAATGACAACCACGCAAGGACGGTCATCCAGCCGCGAGCCCACTGAGCTTCAGCCCTGTGAAGAGCTCCGATGCATGATTCTCTTGCCAACATACGACGACAAAACGACGGCAGTCCGTTATCCACAGTCTGTGGATAACCATGTGGACACTTTTGTCGTCGTCGACTTGGCCATTCCCGGGCTTGGCCTAGAGGGGGTACGTCTCGTTGACCGCAGACCCCGACCCGCCGTTCGTTGCGATCTGGAAGAACGTCGTTGCCGAGCTCAACGGAGAGACGCCACCCCAGGGCCATCTGAACGGCGACGCCGCGCTGCCGTCGCTCACCGCCCAGCAAAGAGCCTGGCTCAAGCTCGTCCAGCCGCTGGTCATCGCCGAGGGCTTTGCTCTGCTCTCGGTGCCGACGCCGTTTGTCCAAAATGAGATCGAACGCCACCTCCGCGAACCGATCATCAACTGCCTGAGTCGACACCTCGGTCAGCGGATCGAGCTCGGCGTGCGCATCGCCACCCCGACACCGGGGCCCGCCCTCGACGACGAGCCGGGTCCCGAATCGTTCCCCGACCCCGACGAGGTCGACGACGACGAGGAGGCGCTCGCCAGCGCCGAGGAGACGTGGCCCAGCCATTTCACCAATCGACCGCAGAACCCGGCGTCCAACGACGTCAGCCTGAATCGGCGCTACACGTTCGACACGTTCGTCATCGGCGCGTCGAACCGGTTCGCACACGCCGCCACCCTCGCAATCGCAGAGGCACCGGCCCGCGCCTACAACCCGTTGTTCATCTGGGGTGAGTCCGGGCTCGGCAAGACTCATCTATTGCACGCCGCCGGAAACTACGCACAGCGGCTGTTCCCCGGCATGCGCGTGAAGTACGTCTCCACCGAAGAGTTCACCAACGACTTCATCAACTCCCTGCGCGACGACCGCAAGGCGTCATTCAAGCGGAGCTACCGCGACATCGACGTGCTGCTCGTCGACGACATTCAGTTCATCGAAGGCAAGGAAGGCATCCAGGAGGAGTTCTTCCACACCTTCAATACGCTGCACAACGCGAACAAGCAGATCGTCATCTCCTCCGATCGGCCGCCCAAGCAGCTGGCCACCCTCGAAGATCGACTTCGTACTCGATTCGAGTGGGGGTTGATCACCGACGTTCAACCACCCGAGCTCGAGACCCGGATCGCCATCCTTCGCAAGAAGGCCCAGATGGACCGGTTGGACGTCCCCGACGACGTACTCGAGCTGATCGCCAGCAGCATCGAGCGCAACATCCGCGAGCTCGAGGGTGCGCTCATTCGGGTGACGGCCTTTGCCTCACTGAACAAGAGTGCCATCAACAAGTCGCTCGCCGAGATCGTGTTGCGCGACCTCATCTCCGATGCCAGCACGATGCAG
>JAHFVB010000430.1 GCA_023264755.1 Mycobacterium sp.
ACGTCGAATGGACACCCCCACCCCACCTCGACAACGGCCAAACCCGCATCAACCACTACCACCTACCCGAACGACTACTCCACCCACCCAACAACCCACCCGACCACCCGCGCGACGACCGAGCCCAGCGCGACACCCCTCCCGAAGAACCCGCCGGACCATCGCCACCAGACGATGGAGCGGCGTGACGCCCGACTAGGCTGATCCCCACCAGTCCGTCGGCGCCACCTCGATGGCCCCGAAGCAAAGGGGGCGTAAGGCAATGGAGCCGTTGCGGTTTGAAGGACGCGTCGCAGTGATCACCGGGGCGGGCGGCGGGTTGGGCCGCTGCCATGCCTTGGAGTTCGCCCGCCGCGGTGCGCAGGTGGTGGTCAACGACGTCGGCGCCGCCGTCGACGGAACCACGGCATCCTCCTCCGCAGCGCAGGCCGTGGTGGACGAGATCGTCGCCGCCGGCGGAACGGCGGTCGCCAGCGCCGCGTCGGTGGCCACGCCGGACGGCGGCCGGAGCATCATCGACACCGCCATGGACGCCTTCGGTCGGGTCGACGTGTTGGTCAACAACGCGGGCATCCTGCGCGACGCCGCCTTCAAGAACATGACGCCCGCTCAGGTCGACGCCGTCATCGACGTGCACCTGCGGGGAGCGTTCCACGTGACCGGTGCCGCGTGGCCGATCATGCGCGAGCAGAACTATGGCCGCATCGTCATGACCACCTCGGGATCGGGGCTCTTCGGCACCTTCGGCCAGGCGAACTACGGGGCCGCCAAGACCGGCCTGGTCGGTCTGATGAACGTGCTGGCCGTCGAAGGTCAACGCAATGGCATCCTGGTCAACGCCATCTCGCCGATCGCCCGCACCCGCATGACGGAGAGCACCATGCCGGACTTGGTGAAGGACGCCGAGCCCGAACAGGTCACGCCCGTGGTGGTGTATCTCGGCCACCAGCAATGCGATCGCACCGCTCACGTCTACCGGGTCGGCGGGAACCACGTCTCGCGGGTCTTCCTCGCCGAGACCGCCGGTATCGACGAACCCGGACTGACCCCCGAGGCGTTGGCCACCAACATCGAACGGGTCGACGATCCAACCCAGTTCACCATTCGCGGGGGCCCCACTCCCGGCTAGGACAACGGCTCAATCCGCGAAGTGGGGCTCACCTTCCGGAATAGAGTGACGCCGTGCCGACACCCGACTTCGAAACATTGCTCTACCGGGCCGAGCCACCCGTCGCCACCATCACGCTGAACCGGCCCGAACGGCTCAACACCATCGTTCCGCCCATGCCCGACGAGCTAGAGGCTGCCATCGGGCTGGCCGAACGCGACCCGCAGGTCAAGGTCATCGTCCTACGCGGAGCGGGCCGGGCCTTCTCCGGTGGCTACGACTTCGGCGGCGGCTTCCAGCACTGGGGCGAGGCCATGAACACCGACGGCCGTTGGGATCCGGGCAAGGACTTTGCGATGGTCTCGGCCCGCGAGACCGGCCCGACGCAGAAGTTCATGGCGATCTGGCGGGCCTCCAAACCGGTGATCGCCCAAGTCCACGGCTGGTGCGTCGGCGGGGCGAGCGACTACGCGTTGTGCGCCGACATCGTCATCGCCAGCGACGACGCCGTCATCGGCACTCCCTACGCCCGAATGTGGGGGGCCTACCTCACCGGCATGTGGCTGTACCGACTGAGTCTGGCCAAGGTCAAGTGGCACGCGCTGACCGGCGAGCCGCTCACCGGCAAGGAGGCCGCGGCGGTGGAGCTCATCAACGAGTCGGTCCCCTTCGAGCGGCTCGAGGCCCGGGTCGCCGAGGTCGCCGCGATGCTGGCCCGTATTCCGTTGTCGCAGTTGCAGGCTCAGAAGATGATCGTCAACCAAGCCTACGAGAACATGGGGCTGGCCTCGACCCAGACGCTCGGGGGCATCCTCGACGGGCTGATGCGCAACACCCCGGAGGCCCACGCGTTCATCGACCTCGCCGAACGCGACGGCGTGCGCGCTGCCGTCGAAAGTCGGGACGGCCCATGGGGTGACTACAGCCAGGCCCCGCCGGAGCGTCGCCCGGACCCGTCGCACGTCATCGAACCCTGAGCCTTGGGAGCACCCACATGACCGATACCTCCGACCAAACCCGCTTCCGCCTCGACGGCAAGGTGGCGGTCGTGACTGGCGGCAGCCGCGGGATCGGAGCCGCTGTGGCAAGGAGTTTCGCGCTGGCGGGCGCCGACGTGGTGATCGCCAGCCGTAAGCTCGACAACTGCGTGGCCACCGCCCGGGACATCGCCGAGCAGTCCGGTCGCCGCATCCTTCCCGTGGCGTGTCACGTGGGACGCTGGGCCGACTGCGACGAGCTGGTCGCCACGGTGTACCGCGAGTTCGGCCGGTGCGACGTGCTCGTCAACAACGCCGGGATGTCACCGCTGTATCCGAGCCTGGCCGACGTCACCGAGGAGCTCTACGACAAGGTGCATGCCGTCAACGCGCGCGGACCGTTTCGGCTGGCCGCGTTGATCGGCACCCGGATGGCCGAGGGTGACGGTGGGTCGATCATCAACGTCAGCACGGCGGGCACGTTGCGTCCCGATGCCACGGATCTGCCGTATGCGATGGCCAAGGCCGGACTCAACGCCATGACGCTGGCGCTGGCCGGCGCCTGGGCCCCCAAGGTGCGGGCCAACCTGCTACTGCCCGGCGCCTTCGACACCGACATCGCCGCGGCCTGGCCGGCCGAAATGCGTACCGCCGCAGCCGCAATGAACCCGATGAAGCGAATCGGCGTGCCCGCGGACCTGGTCGGTCCATGCCTGTTCCTGGCCAGCTCGGCAGGAGCCTACGTCAACGGCGCGCAACTGCTGGTCGACGGTGGCGCCTTTCGCACGCTGTGAATCGGGCGGACCCGAAACCTACCGGGTCCGGCCTGAGGCGCTCATCCCGCCCGCCACGGCGCCCAACACACCTAGCGCCACCAGCGCCGCTCCGCCGGCCAAGGTCAGGTTCAGCCACAGATGCATGCTGCCCACGGCGTGGTCGACCAACGCCGTCGCGACCTGATGGACGTCTGCGGTGGTGCGATTGAGTGCATCGTCGATGCGGCCGCGCGCCACCTCGATACCCGCCCACCCGGCAGCACCGACCAGCAACGCCGAAACCCCAAGCGCGCCAAGTGCCTTACCGCGACTCTTGGCCGCGGCCAGGGTGAAAAGCGCCAGCACACCGGCCAGTACCGCGAAGCCCACGCTCACCCACGGGCCCCACTTCGCGACCTGTCGCAGCTGGCCGGGCCGCAACGATTCGGCCACGTTGTCGGTGAGCGGAATCGCCAGAGTCGTCGGGGCCTTGATGCCGAAGTTGGACAGCGTCTGCTGGAACGAGCTGTCGTCCAACATCGGCGAGAGGTCCAACTGCCAGCGCCCGGACGAGTCGGACGAAGCGACCAGGTCGGTGAACAGCCAGCGGTGCACCAGCTGGTTGGCCAACCCGAACTGGCCGGGAAAGGCAGTACTGGCCGTATAGGTCCGCGCGGCACGCTCGACCAGGTTCGGGTTCACCTCGGAGCCGCTGCTGTTGACCGACTTCACCACCTGCGTGGTGAGCAACGCGGCCATCGCCGACGCAACGTTCGGGTCCTTGGCCGCGGAGGTCGCCAGTTGGGTGTAACCGCTCTGATCGACCAGGTTGTGCTGCGCCCAGGTGGCGGGGAGCGCAATCGCCAGCGCGGCCGTCGTCAGGAGCCACAAAAGGAGGGTCGCCACGAACCGCATGGGCGCGTCCTCCTGTCTCCGGCTGCATGTCACCGCCGGGGCGGCTCCGGGACGCGGGCCGAATCAATCGGTCAGGGCACGTCCCACGATGAGCGGGTCGGCGCGTCCGACCACTTGGTGATCCTTGTTGTCGTAGTCGAACTTACCGAGTACGTGGCGCATCGCGTTGATGCGGGCACGCTTCTTGTCGTTGCTCTTGACCACCGTCCACGGCGCCCGGTCGGTGTCGGTGTGGGCGAACATGTCCTCTTTGGCCGCCGTGTAGGCGTCCCACTTGTCCAGCGAGGCCAGATCCGTGGGAGAGAGCTTCCACTGGCGCACCGGGTCGACCTGACGAATCGTGAAGCGGGTGCGCTGTTCGGATTGCGTGACCGAGAACCACAGCTTGGTCAGGCTGATGCCGTCGTTGACCAGCATCTCTTCGAAAAGCGGTACCTGGCCGATGAACTCGGCGTGCTGATCGGGTGTGCAGAAGTTCATCACCCGCTCGACGCCGGCCCGGTTGTACCAGGACCTGTCGAACAGGACGAGCTCGCCGGCCGCAGGCAGGTGCGTGACGTAGCGTTGGAAGTACCACTGGGTGCGCTCGCGCTCGGTGGGCTTCTCCAGGGCGACGACGCGGGCGCCGCGCGGGTTGAGATGCTCCATGAAGCGCTTGATGGTGCCGCCCTTGCCGGCCGCGTCACGACCCTCGAAGACGATGACGTGGCGCAGCCCGTTGACCTGGCTCCACACCTGCAGCTTCAGCAACTCGATCTGCAGCAGCCGCTTCTGTTCCTCGTACTCGGCGCGAGACATCCGATGGTCGTAGGGATAACCCTCCCGCCAGGTGTCCACCTCGGATCCGCTCGGGTGGTGCACCAACACGGGGTCGTCATCGTCATCGTCGCGAACGGAGTAGTACTCGGTTCCTTCCAGCATGGTCACGGGCGCACGATATCCACCGCCCCCAACGGCATGGTGACCTGCCGGTGA
>JAHFVB010000061.1 GCA_023264755.1 Mycobacterium sp.
CTCGCTGATCTCACTCATCCGGCGCGCCAACCGCGTCCAGTCGTCGTCGCTCATCCGGCCGGCCCGCATGTCGGCGAGCTTGATCTTCGCTTCCGCCGACAGCAGTCGCATGACGATCTCGGACTTGCTCATCTCCAACGAGAACACGATGCTCGACTGCCGGTGCTTGATCGAGCACGACCGCAGGAAGTCCAGCCCCAGCGTCGAGTTGTGGGTGGGCACCATCCCCTCGCCGGCGAGGTACAGGTGCGCCTCGTTGTCCACCTGGACGCAACGCACCGGCACGGTGCCGACCGGCCGCACCCACGCCACGTACACCGCGGGCGCAAGCAGCAACGTCCGCGCGCCGGAGCCGCCCGGCGCACTGGCCCGGATCAGCCGGTCCGAACCGCTGCGCAACTGAGCCGTCGTACGGATGCCCGCCTCCGTGGGCCACTGGTGCTCCGCGTCGGCGACGATGAGCGTCCCGTCGGAGAACTCCACCTCGAAGCACGGCCGGCCCAGCATGACCTCCGTGGCGGCCACCACGCGCGTCGGCAAGCCGTCGGCATCGACGAGCTCGTCACCGACCTGAACCTCGCCCATGGTGGTCCAGCCCGTGGGCGTGGGTAGCGGAGTATCGAGCGCAAGCGCCTTGCCCATACCGGGCCGGGCCGCGATGACGATCATCTGTCCCGGATGCAGCCCGTTGGTCAGCTCGTCGAGATCGGTGAAGCCCGTTGGCACACCGCGCGCGATGCCGCCTTGCGAGGCGATGGCGTCGATCTCGTCCATGGTGGGCTGCAGCAGCTGCTCCAGCGGTACGAAGTCCTCGGTGGTGCGCCCATCGGTCACGTTGTAGATCTCGGACTGGGCCCGGTCGACCACCTGAGCCACGTCGGCTCCCTCGGCGCCCGCGTAGCCGTACTGCACGACGCGAGTGCCCGCCTCGACGAGGCGGCGCAGCAGCGCCTTCTCCGCCACGATCCCGGCGTAGTAACCCGCATTGGCGGCCGTGGGCACCGTCGAGATCAGCGTGTGCAAGTACGGGGCGCCGCCGACCCGCTTCAGTAGCCCTCGGCGATCGAGCTCGGCGGATACGGTGACCGCGTCAGCCGGCTCGCCACGTCCGTACAGATCAAGAATGGCGTCGTAGACACTCTGGTGCGCGGGACGGTAGAAGTCGCCTGGACGCAACCGCTCCAGCACGTCGGCGATGGCGTCCTTGCTCAGCAGCATGCCGCCCAGCACGGACTGCTCTGCGGCCATATCCTGCGGTGGCTGACGCCCGTAATCCTCGCTCGGCTGCGAGGACTCCATGTCCGAACGCCCGAGGTCATCTACGACAGCCATGCAGCGCTCCACCTCCCCTGAGTCCCCGTCGAACAAGCATTCGATGCCGCTACCGCGACGATAGGCCAACCCGCCGACATCCTCGCCTTCGAGGACCTCGGACGGTGGCCCGATGTCGCCGCTCCGATGCGGCACTGACGGCTCACGCTAGACGTTGCTAGGCACCCCGCAAACCAACCCTGTGGATGAACTCGTGCATGGCGTGTGGATAGCCGCGGTCACCCATGTTGAGCCGCTGGGGACAACTTGTGGAGCAATCGCCTGCAAAAACCCATCACCGCAGATAAGAGCACCATAGAAGGCGTGCAGAACTGTGGATGTGAATTGCCTCGGCGTGTCGGCTGGGGTTGCCGTCTCGGGCGTGTTGTGTTGCGTGGTTGCACCGCGCAGGTTAACGGAGTGTGATGTTCGCTACCTGGTTGATTTCGAGCAAAGTTCGCCAGCCAGAAATGGCAATGCCCGGGTGGAGTTGAAACACCGCCCCCACCCGGGCATTTTGACGCTTGGGTCAGTAACCGAAATTACTCCGCTTCGACACTCAGCGACACCGAGACGTTCACGTCGGGATGCAGCCGCACCGTCACCGGATGCGTTCCGACCGACTTGATGTGCGCCTTGGGAAGCTGGACGGTGCGCTTGTCCAGATTGGGTCCGCCGGCCTTCTTGATGGCCGCCACGACGCCGGCCGCCGTGATCGAGCCGAACAGCTTGCCGCTGTCACCAGCGGTGTGCACGGCCAGCTTGACCGGACCGAGCGCCGTGATGGCCGCCTCGAGTTCCTTGGCGTGCTCGAGTCCGCGGACGGACTTGATGTCCCGCGCCCGGCGGATCTCGTCGGCCTGACGCTCGGCGCCACGTGAGGCGACGATGGCCAGCCCGCGGGGCAGCAGGTAGTTGCGGCCGTAGCCGTCCTTGACCTCGACGGTGTCGCCGGCCGAACCGAGGTGATCCACCTCAGCAGTGAGTATGAGCTTCATATCCGTGGTCTTCCGTCTCGATCTATCGCGTCGCCGAGCTGAACGGCAGCAACGCGACCTCGCGGGCGTTCTTCACCGCAATCGCGATGTCACGCTGATGCTGCACGCAGTTACCCGTCACCCGGCGGGCCCGGATCTTGCCGCGCTCGCTGATGTAGGTGCGCAGCAGCTGCGTGTCCTTGTAATCGATGGTCTGCAGCTTGCCCTTCTTGGAGCAAAACACGCACTTGCGAGCCTTGATCGGCTTCTCGGGCGCCGGGCGCCGCTTCGTTGTCTTTGGCATTGCTTTCTTGCCTATCTCTTCCTTGATTAGCTAAGGGTCGCTAAGGGGCTAAAGGGGGGTTGTCAGAACGGCGGTTCTTCGTCGGCGCCGCTGAACGAACCCGACGCCGGGGCGCTGCCCCACGGATCGTCCTTGGGCGCCTCGCTGGCCGCAGCGCGGGAACCGCCACCGCCACCACCGAAGCCGCCTCCGCCACCACCACTGCGGCTGGCCTTGTTCACCTTGGCCGTCGCGTACCGCAACGAGGGACCGATCTCGTCCACTTCGAGCTCGACGACGGTGCGCTTCTCACCTTCGCGGGTCTCGAACGAACGCTGCTTGAGCCGCCCGGTCACGATCACCCGCGAGCCGCGAGTGAGGCTCTCGGTGACGTTCTCGGCCGCTTCCCGCCAGATGTTGCAGCGGAGGAACAGCGCTTCGCCGTCCTTCCACTCATTGGTCTGACGATCGAACGTGCGCGGAGTCGAGGCGACGGTGAAGTTCGCCACGGCCGCACCCGACGGGGTGAAGCGAAGCTCCGGGTCGGCGGTCAGGTTTCCGACGACGGTGAGGATGGTGTCACCAGCCACGGGGTCCTCCTGCAGATTGGGTTGTTGGCTCTTCGCGCAAGCGCTCATTGCCAGCGGCGTGTGCGGACTAGCGGTCGCAGGCGAGCCTACGGAACGCGCACGACAAGCACGGGCCGTTGACGATTAGTGCTTGTCTGTCCGCATCACCTTGGTCCGCAGCACGGACTCGTTCAGGTTGAGCTGGCGATCCAGCTCGGACACCGTGGCCGGTTCGGCCTTCACGTCGACAACGGCGTAGATGCCTTCACCGTGCTTGGCGATCTCGTAGGCCAGCCGGCGGCGGCCCCAAATGTCAACCTTGTCGACCAAGCCGCCGTCCTTGCGGATGACGTTCAGGAACGTCTCCAAAGACGGGGCTACTGTCCGCTCATCGAGCGTGGGGTCGAGAATGACCATGATTTCGTATGGACGCATATGGAACCCATCACCTCCTATGGTCGTCTGCGGCCACGGCGTGTCCGTGGCAGGAGGGTCGCCTGCGTCGGCAACCGTGTCAGGTTACAGGAGGAGGGCCTGAGCAGCGAAATCGTCGCCCGCAGGGCCCCCGCGTGCGCGCCGGGCAAAACCAGCTCGCGGGGCTTCACGCGCCGAGCATGACCTCCGTCGGCCGCTCGGAGCGCACGTCGTCGGGCAGCACCGCGCGAGGCCGGCGCCATGGGGCGGGCAACCACGACGGCGGGTCGTCGGGCGCCCCGTCGAAGGGCCCACCCGACGGGTCGTCGACCCGACCGCGATCACGAACCAGATCGAGCTCTGGCCGATAGATCTGCCGAATCACCAAGGCGCACAACACCATCACTGCGAGATCGCGCAGCAGCACCACGGTGGTGAACGCCTGCTCGGGCAAGCCCATGTTCTGCTCGCCGTGCAGGAACAACATGCGCGGGACCCAGACCAGGGCGTCGATCGTCATCCATGCCAACAGAATCCGACGGTGCGGCAGCGCCAACGCCGCCAGCGGCACCAGCCACAGTGAGTACTGCGGGCTCCACACCTTGTTGGTCAACAGGAAGGCCGCAACCACCAGGAACGCCAACTGCGCCAGCCGCGGCCGTTGCTTCGCCGTCAGACCGACGTAGACGATTGCCACACAACACACCGCGAACAGCAGCGCCGACACCGAGTTGAGCACGGCAGGCGGCTGCCAGAAACCGAGCTCCGGATCGAAGCCGCGCCAGCCCGTGAAGGACTTCACCACGTTGTACAGCGAGTCCATGTCGTCCCCGCGCCGGGTGTTGAGCACGAAGAACTCCGCCCAGCCGCGGGGGAACATCAGCATGATCGGCAGATTCACCACCAACCACGTCGCCGTCGCGGCCAGCGCCGTCTTGCCGACCTCGCGCAGCCGACCCGTGCGCAAGCCGAGGATCAGCAGCGGTACGAACAACAGCAGCGGATACAACTTCAACGCCACGCCGACGCCGATGAGCGTCCCCGCCAGCGCCGGCCGCCGCCGCGCCCAGGCCAGCATCGCGCCCGCAGCACACGCCGTAGCCAGCGCGTCGAAGTTGGTGAACGCGTGGAAGATCAACACCGGCGAGGCCGCGACGATGGCCGCGTCCCACATCCGTCGCCCGGCCAACTGCGACGTCGCCCACACCGTGACCAGCCACGCCAGCGCCAGCCCGAACGCCGCGACGTTGAAGAACATCACCACCTCGGCCACCACCGGCAAGGCCGGCACCACCTTGGTCAGGGCGGTGTAGGTCTTGGCCAACGCCATCGACACGTACTGATAGACCCCGGTGAGCACCGGATACTCCATGTACCGGATGGCCCGGCTGCCGTCGTACTGGGTACGGGGAACGCCGTTGGCGTCCTTTTCGATCCAACTCGACTTGTACGGAAACTTGCCAAGGTTCAACAACTCGGCCGTGTAGAGCGGCACGGTGTCGGAGTAGCAGAGCTCGTAGTAGGCCCGGTTGTGCTCCCAGATGGCGACCCGCTGGTCCGGTGCGCCCGCGCCGGTGGATTGCAGACAGGCGGCCTTGGTGGTGTAACCGAGCGCCAGGAAGATCAGCGCGATCACCAGCATCACCCGCAGCGGCGTGAAGAAGCGCGTGCGCCCGATCAGGGCGTGCCGGCCGACGGGCCCGCCGATGACATTGGCCAGCGCCCGGCCGATCACGTCGGTGCGACTGGGCAGGTCGCGGTCGTCGTCGCTGCGCAAGTCGTCGGCGAGCGGGGCTGGCGATTCGGCTTGGGCCTGCGGTGCTGGCGATTCAGGTTCGCCCAGCGGTGTCGGCGGTTCGTCCGGGGTCACGGTGGCGGAGGCGGCGCGGTGACTGTCTCCGGCGCTGGGCTGGCCCCTGCGCCGGGCGGGGGTGCGGGCGTGAGCGTCACGGTGGTCGGCGGTCCGAACGGAATCGTGATTCCGGGTCCGAGTTCGATCGTGGGTTGGATCACCGTTTCCGACGGCGGGGGCGGCGCGGCGGGCGGGGGCGGTGCTTGCGGCACGCCGGCGTAGCCGCCGATCTCCGAAGGCTTCGGGAAGGTTTCGTTCTGCGTGCCCTTCAGGGCACCGTCCATGGTCGCCTTCCAGATGTCGGACGGCAGCCCCGACCCGTACACCGGGCCGCCGGACTTGTTCACCAACGGCTTGGTGCCCTCCGTGGTGCCGACCCACACCGCCGTCGACAGCGACGGCGTGTATCCGACCATCCAGGCGTCCCGGTTGGCGCCGGTGTCACCGAGTTGGTTGGTTCCGGTCTTGGCCGCCGACGCTCGCCCGCCGGCCAGGTTGTGTCCCCTGGACCACCCGGCGATGGGCTGCATCGCGGCGGAAACGTTGTCGGCCACCGCCTTCGGAATCTTCTGCTCCCCGGCGTTGTCCTGTTGGGTGGCATCGAACAGCACCTGGCCGTCGGAGTTGACGACCTTCTGCACGAAGTGCGGCCGGTGGTACACACCGGAAGCGGCCAGCGTGGCGTAGGCCGAGGCCATGTCGAGGACGCGGGTCTGGTACTGCCCCAACACGATTCCGTTGTAGGGCGGGCCGCCCTTGCCGTCCTCGGAGAGCGTGTGCTCGACGCCGGGGAAGCTTTCCGCGACACCGGCCTGGTGCGCGGCGTCCGCGACGTCCTGCGGGCCGTGCTTGAGCTTGAGCATCAGCCGGTAGTAGCTGGTGTTCAGCGAGCGCTTGAGCGCCTCGGCGATCGAGCAGGTGCCGCAACCCTCACCCTCGACGTTGGTGATCGTCACGCCGTTCTCCGTCACCGGCGAACTGTCGATCTGATAGCCCAGCCCGATGCCCTGCTCCAGCGCCGCGACCAAGGCGAACACCTTGAACGACGAACCCGTCGGCAGCCCGGCCTGGGCGAAGTCGAAGCCGTTGGCATCCGAACCGCCGTAGTAGGCCTTGATTCCCCCGGTCTTCGGGTCGACCGAGACGACCGCCGAACGCATGTCGGGATCCTGGCCTTCGAGGGTGTCGGCCACGGCGTCCTCGGCGGCCTTCTGCGCCTGTGGGTCGATGGTCGTGGTGATCTGCAGACCCTCGGTGTTGAGTTGCTGCTCGTTGATGTTGAACAGGTCCAACAGTTCCTTGGTGACCTGCCGCTCGATCAGCCCGTTGGGCCCCGTCGTCTGGTTCTGCACGCGGGCCTGGTCGGGTGGCACCGTCGGGGGAAAGACCTGAGCCGCCCGATCGGCCGGCGACAACGCGCCGATGGTGACCATGCCGTCGAGCACCCAGTTCCACCGTTCGGCAGAAGCCTCGGGGTCGACGGCCGGGTCCAGCCCCGACGGGCGCTGGATGAGCGCGGCGAGCAGCGCGCCCTCCGCGACGTTCAGTTGATCCACCGGCTTGTCGAAGTACGCCTTGGACGCCGCGGCGATGCCGTAGGTGCCGCGGCCGAAGTAGATGATGTTGAGGTAGGCCTCCATCACCGAGTCCTTGGACCACTCCCGCGACATCTTGGTGGAGATGACGAGTTCCTTGGCCTTGCGGACGAGGCCGCCCAGACCCGAACGCGCGTCACCGACCAGCGCGTTCTTCACGTACTGCTGGGTGATGGTGGACCCACCCTGCAAGTCCCCGCCGAAGAGGTTGTTCTTGAACGCGCGGAAGAAGCCCTTGAACGAGAACCCCGGATTGGAGTAGAAGTCGCGGTCTTCGGCCGCCATCACCGCATCGCGCACGTGCTGCGGGATCTTGTCGATGCTGACGTCGACCCGGTTGCCCTCCGGCGGGACGATCTTGGCCAACGCGCTGCCGTCGCTGGCGAGGATGGTCGACACCTGGTTGGTGCGGATGTCGCCGGGCTTCGGGATGTCCACGATGAAGTAGGCCATGGCGAACGTGATGATGGGCAGCACCAGGCAGGCCACCAGCCCCACGTAGACGGCTCTGCGCACCCACTTCCAGTTGATCTTCTGGAGTGGGCCGATCGGCTTGTCGGGAGGTCCGCCTGGGGAGCCACCGCCAGGCGGCGGCCCGGCGGGCGGCCGGGGCGGCGGCGTGCCGTCGAGCGCCGCCTTGACGACGTCGATCGGATCGCGCAGCCGGTCGGCCGGAGCAGGCGGAACCGGGGGCAAGAGCATGGTCCTGCGGTCATCGGGTGGCATCGGCGGGCGCGGTCGGTTCGGGGCCGGCCGGTTTCCGGTGCCTTCGGCAGCTCCGGGGGCCGATGCGCTCGAGCGCGATGGTGAGCTCTGCCGCGGCGGCGGGCTGGGCGCTGGTGAGCTCGGCGGGGCGGCTGGTTTCGGCGTGGCCACGTGGTCCACCCTGGGCCCTTGCGGGGTATCACCGGGTGAACTGCCGTGGCGCCCTTCGCTATTCACTTGCCGTGCGCGCTCCCGAGCGCGCAGTCTGGGTGCCCTTGTTGCGAGCCGTGCCCTTGCGGGGAGCGGGCGCGCCAAGCACGTATGACTTGACCAGATGGTTCCAACTGCAGGTACGACAAACCTCGACCACGTGCACCTTGAACTCATCGAACCGAGCTGCCAGCATCACCAGCTCCTCGGTATTGCGGGCTGAGCCCGACGCGGCGCCGAGGCTTTCGCCGAACACCCACGACACCAGCGTGAGTTGTTCCTTGCGGCAGATGGGGCACGTCACCTTGCTGGGCCGACCGTGGAACTTCGCGGCCCTGAGTAGATACGGATTGGCGTCACACACCTCGGACACCCCGGTGCGGCCCGAGTAGACCTCAGCCAGCAGGGACCGCCGCTTGAGCGCGTAATCCACCACCTGTCGCTGCAATCGCACGTTCACCAGAGTACGTCGGCACCCCAGCAGCGGAGGTGCGACGGGGCCAGCTCTTGCCGTCGCAAGTCCCGGTTCGCCGTCTGGTCTGCGGTGATGGACGCTCAACTTCTACGATCGTCGCGTGGCAACGCGGCAGACGGCAAACACCAGGGCGAAGGACGACGACCGCACGAAGACGTGCCAGATTCTCGACGGCGCCCTCGGAGACGGGCAGCTGTCGATGGAGGAGCACCGCCAGCGGGTGGCCACGGCCACCTCGGCGGCCACGCTGGGCGACCTGCAAGCCCTGGTAGCGGACCTGCAGACCGACCACGCCCCCATCCAGCCGCCCGAGCCGGAGCGCCCGGCACGGTCCGCGGCCACCGGCCGCCGCAGCTGGGGCTACCCCGCGGCCGTGACGGCGGTGCTGGTCGTGCTCGGCATCGCCATCGGCTGGGGGCTCTACGGCAATTCGTCGTCGCCGCTGGACTTCACCACCGATCCCGGGGCGAAGGCCGACGGGGTAGTCCCGATCGTGGTCACGCCACCGACGGAGCTGCAGTCGCTGGGCGGGCTGAGCGGGTTGTTCGAGCAGATGCGCAAGAAGTTCGGTGACACCAGGGGCTACTCGCTGTCGATCCGGCCCCAACGCGCGGACCTCAGCCGGCCCGATCCGCGCGACGACCGCCGCGTGCTGTCCTATACCTATCAGGGCGGCTGGGGCGATCCCAGTTCCACCACCAGGGGATCCGATACGCGCGTCGTCAACCTGGCGCAGTTCGACTACGCGGCCATCATCGGGATGGTCCGTGGTGCCCCCCAGATCCTGAACCTGGGCTCACAGAACATCACCGAAACCCGGATCGACATCGACCCGTCGAAGGATCCGCTGACCCCGGAAGCCGTCGACATCCAGATCTATGTCACGGGTGAGTTCAGCGGTGGATACATCCAGGTGGCACCCGACGGTTCGTGTAAGCGGTGCCTGCCGGTGTCCTAACCGGGCCACTCCCTGGCTGATCCCCCGGCCGATCCCCCGACTGATCACCCGGCCGATTCCCCGCCGCGCTCCAAATCGCGCGTCGAGTCGCGTTCAACCGCTCGGTCGATGTAGCGTTGCATATATCGGCGCGATACAATCGTGCGAGGTGTTGAGTCGTCGTAGCGATAGAGCTACGCACCGTCGAGGAGGTGATTCGAATGCTGGAGCTTGCGGTACTGGGCCTGCTGCTCGAATCGCCGATGCACGGCTACGAACTTCGCAAACGCCTCACCGGCCTGCTTGGCGCCTTCCGCGCCTTTTCGTACGGTTCGCTGTACCCCGCGCTGCGTCGCATGCAGGCCGACGGGCTGATCGTCGAGGACGCCGCCCCCCTGGGCAACACCAAGGTGCGCCGCGCCCGACGGGTCTACCAGCTGACGGATGCCGGCAAGAAGCGGTTCGCCGAGCTCGTCGCCGACACCGGACCACAGAACTACACCGACGACGGCTTCGGCGTTCACCTCGCCTTCTTCAACCGCACCCCGGCCGAAGCCAGGATGCGAATCCTGGAGGGACGTCGTCGGCAAGTAGAGGAACGCCGCGAGGGCTTGCGCGATGCCGTCGCGCGGGCCAGCAGTTCATTCGACCGCTACACCAGCCAGCTGCACCAGCTCGGCTTGGAGTCCAGTGAACGCGAAGTCAAGTGGCTAAACGATTTGATCGCGGCCGAACGCGTGGCGCAGGGACGCGCCGAAAACCAGCCCTGAGCAGCACCCGACAACAGCATCGCAGTAACTCAGTCGAAGAAGGAGACAGTCCCATGTCTACACACCCCAGCGAAGCGCCCGCCTCGAACGACATCCGGGTCGCCATCGTCGGCGTCGGCAACTGCGCCTCGTCCTTGGTACAGGGTGTGCAGTACTACCTCGACGCCGACGAGAACTCGACCGTCCCCGGTCTGATGCACGTCAAGCTCGGTAAGTACCACGTCCGCGACGTGAAGTTCGTCGCCGCGTTCGACGTCGACGCCAAGAAGGTCGGCTTCGACCTGTCGGAGGCCATCTTCGCCTCGGAAAACAACACCATCAAGATCGCCGACGTGCCGCCGACCAACGTCACCGTGCAGCGCGGCCCCACGCTCGATGGCATCGGCAAGTACTACTCGGAGACCATCGAGATCTCCGACGTCGAGGCCGTCGACGTGGTCAAGGCGCTCAAGGACGCCAAGGTCGACGTGATGGTGTCGTACCTGCCCGTTGGCTCCGAAGAGGCGGACAAGTTCTACGCCCAGTGCGCCATCGACGCCGGCGTGGCGTTCGTCAACGCGCTGCCGGTGTTCATCGCCTCGGATCCGGTGTGGGCCAAGAAGTTCGAAGACGCCGGTGTCCCGATCGTCGGTGACGACATCAAGAGCCAGGTCGGAGCCACCATCACCCACCGCGTGATGGCCAAGCTGTTCGAAGACCGCGGCGTGCAGCTGGACCGCACCATGCAGCTCAACGTCGGCGGCAACATGGACTTCCTCAACATGCTCGAGCGTTCGCGCCTGGAGTCGAAGAAGATCTCCAAGACCCAAGCCGTGACGTCGAACCTCCAGAAGGAATTCAACGCCAAGGACGTCCACATCGGACCGTCCGACCACGTCGGCTGGCTCGATGACCGCAAGTGGGCCTACGTGCGCCTCGAGGGCCGCGCCTTCGGTGACGTGCCGCTGAACCTGGAGTACAAGCTCGAGGTCTGGGACTCGCCCAACTCGGCCGGCGTCATCATCGACGCGGTGCGCGCCGCGAAGATCGCGCTGGACCGCGGCATCGGTGGACCCGTCGAGGCGGCCTCGGCCTACCTGATGAAGAGCCCGCCCAAGCAGCTGGCCGACGACATCGCCCGCGCCGAGTTGGAAACCTTCATCGAGGGTTGACCCTTCCGCGATTTGTGCACGCTTTAGCGCGCTGAGCGCGCGTGCGGGTGCACAAATCGCAGGTCGTGGGCGGGCTAGAAGCCGAATCCGAGCTGGGCCGGTACCTCCGCAGCGAAGGCCGCGTCCAGCCGGGCGATCAACCCGGAATCCCTGCAGCGCAATCGATGTGCCGCAGCGAACGCCGACGCCGGATGGGTACCCAGATACAGGCTGCCCAGCACCGACAGGCTCAGCTGCACGTCCGCCTCGGCGTCGGTGGGTACGCACTGCGCCCGGCCGGCGCGCACGTCCAGCCGGAATCGTCCGCCGCCGCCGAGCACCCCGTCGGTGACGTCGAGCACCGTCGACAGCTCAGCCTGGTAGCTGCGGGCCTCGAGCACCCTGGGCACGTCGAGGATCCGCAACCACAACTCGTCCTCGGCCCCGGTGACGCGCACCAGCCGTGCATTCGTCAACAGATAGGGCAACAGCGTCCCCGAGGGACTCCGCACGGTCACGCTGTCCATCAGATCCATCCCGAGCAACGTCCGCCACAGCGCGACGTACGCGTCGTCGGTCACCGCGGCCAGCTTGGTGAGCTCGACCGACTTCCGCTCGCTGTCGCCGTGCACCCGGTAGAAGGCGAACCCGTCGTCGTGCAGCAACACGAAGAACGGGCTGCCGCCGTGGCGCGACACCTCCCGGTCGGCGAACACCTCGTCCCACAACTGCGGCGGGGTGTGCAACCCACCCGGAGTGCGCAGCCGCCAACGCTCGTAGATCTCCTCGAGCTGCTTGCGGTGAGCCACCGGCCTGACCACCCGGACGCCACCCGGATCGGGCACCTCTGGATGGAATGCGGCCTCGCGCCGGTCGACGGTCACCGCCTCGGCGAGGGTGGCCGGCCCGTACCCGAACCGGCCATAGATGTCGCCCTCGGAGGCCTCGAGCCCGGCGATCGGGTACTGCGCCTGCGCCATCCGACGGTGTAGTTCGGCGAACATGCCCCGCAGCACCCCGCGTCGGCGGTGCGTCGGCGAAACGCACACCCACGACACGCCCGCCATGGGCAGCACGGCTCCGCCGGGCACGGTCAGCTGCAGGTCCAGATACAGCGCCACCCCGACGACGTCGTCCGCGGCGCAGGCCACGACGGCGCCACCGGCGGGGACCATGGACCGCCATGTGTCGGTGGCGGCCTCGGGGCGGAAGGCGCCGAAGCAGGTCGCCGCCACCAACGCCATCCCAGGCCAGTCGTCATCCTCGGCAGTGCGAATCGTCAATCCGGGCGGTGCGTTCGTCGTGGCCATCACGACGTCGACGGTTTCACAGCGGCCCTGCGCTCGCACCCCAATATTTCCGGGTTTGTAGGGTCACCACATGGTGGAACTCTCCGACGACGAACTCTCCGCACTCGACGAATTCGGCCTGCTGCCCGAGAACGCCGAGCAGCTCGGCGTGACGGGTCCGCTGCCCGCGGTCGAACGGATCCACCTCGGTGAGGTCAGCGCGCTGAAGTGGGGCACCGAAGCGCCGAGGGTCGTCTTCCTGCACGGCGGTGGCCAGAACGCCCACACCTGGGACACCGTGATCCTCGGCCTCGGCGTACCCGCGCTGGCCGTCGACCTCCCCGGCCATGGCCGCTCGGCCTGGCGCGAAGACGGCGACTACGGCCCGAAGCTCAACGCCGAAACCCTGCGGCCCGTGCTCCGCAGCCTCGCCCCCGACCCCCGGTTGGTGGTCGGTATGTCGCTGGGCGGGCTGACCGCGCTGCGCATCGCAGCCTCCGAACCCGCGCTGGTGCCCGAACTCGTGCTCGTCGACGTCACGCCCTCGGCCCCCGAGCGTCACGAGCAGATGACGAAGGCCCAACTGGGCGCCGTTGCGCTGGTGAAGGGCGACCGGGAATTCCCCAGCTTCGCCGCGATGGTCGACGTGACGGCGGCCGCCGCCCCGCACCGCGATCGGAACTCGTTGCGCCGCGGTGTCTTCCACAACTCCAAACAACTCGACGACGGCACCTGGACGTGGCGCTACGACTCCTTCCGCAAGGGCGACGGCTTCAATGGGCTGTGGGACGACGTCCCCGCCATCACCATGCCGACCACCCTGGTGCGTGGCGCCAACTCGCACTTCGTCAACGACGAGGACGCCGAAACCTTCGCGAAGGGGGCGCCGGGATTTCAACGCACCCATGTCGTCGCCGACGCCGGGCACTCGGTACAGGGCGACCAGCCCGCCGCGCTCGTCGCCATCCTGCAGGCCATCCTGGCCGGCTAGCTCCGATCGCGTAGCGCTCGGACGCGACGCACCAGCGCGCCGTCGGGACCGAGTGCCCGTTTTCACCCAGCCGATTTCCGGGTATACCGAGACGATGACCGCCCCCGCCGAGCCCGTCGAGCCACTGTCG
>JAHFVB010000431.1 GCA_023264755.1 Mycobacterium sp.
GCAGCTCCTTGCCGCGCAGGCCGAAGGGGTCGATGCCGTCGAACGTGACGGAGCCCGAGTAGGGACGTTCCAGCATCATCAGCGTGCGGGCCAGCGTCGACTTCCCACAACCGGATTCGCCGACCAATCCCAGGGTTTCGCCACGGGCCAGTTCGAGTGTAATTCCGTCGAGCGCGCGCAGTTTCGACTTGCTTCCGGGCACCCGAAAGGACTTCGACAGGTCCCGTACGGACAACAGGGGTTCGACCGGCTCTTGTTGCTCAGACATTGGTGACCTCCTCGGGGAAGTGGCAGGCGGACTTGCGACCGACGCCGACGGCCTGCAGGGTGGGGCGCTCGGTGCTGCACAGCTCGCGGGCCAGTGGGCACCGTGCCTGATAGACGCAGCCGGCCGGGATGGAGTGCAGCTCCGGCGGCGCCCCGCCGATCGACTTCAGTACGGCGCCGCGCTCGGCATCCGCTGGCACCGAGTTGAGCAGCCCCTTGGTGTAGGGGTGTTTGGGGTTGGCGAATACTTCTGCCACCGAGCCGGTTTCGACGACGGTGCCCGCGTACATGACCGCGACGCGATCGGCCTCCTCCGCAACCAACGCGAGGTCGTGGGTGATCAGCACTACGGCCATGTCGTGCTCCGCGCGCAGGCTCTTCAGCAGGGCCATGATCTGTGCCTGCACCGTGACGTCCAGCGCGGTCGTCGGTTCGTCGGCGATCAGCACCCGCGGGTTCAGCGCCACCGCCATCGCGATCAGCAGGCGCTGACGCATGCCCCCGGAGAACTGGTGCGGATAGGAGTTCAGCCGCTCCTCGGGCTGCGGAATCCCCACCCGCGCCATCAGTTCGACGGCCTTGCGCTTGGCTTCTCTGGCCTTCATGCCGTGGTGGATGCGGAACGGCTCGGCCAGCTGCGTACCCACCGGGTAGAGCGGGTTGAGTGCGGTCAGCGCGTCCTGGAAGACGATCGCGAGTTCGGTGCCCGCCAGTTGGCGACGCTTCTTGCGGTCGACGGAGAACAGCTCCACGTCGGCCAGTCGCGCAGTGCCGTCAGTCACCTCGGCAACGGGTTCGAGCAGCCCGACGATCGCGGTGGCCGTCATCGACTTTCCGCATCCGGATTCGCCGAGCAGGGCCAGCGTTTCGCCGCGGTGTGCGGCGAACGAGACGTGGTCGACGGCGCGCACCTTCCCGGTGATGGTGCGGATGTCGACGGTGAGGTCCTCGACCCGCAGCGCGGCCTCGGAGTCGACGCGTTCGGCGGGTGTTCGTTCGGCTACTGCGGTCATCAGATGGCCTTACTGGTCTTGGCGAAGCGGGACAGGCGTTTCTGCGGAACGGTGAGGCGCCAGCGTTGTGCGGGATCCCCCGCAATCCGGGCCCACGCGGCGAGGATGGTGGCCGACACCGTGGTGATGACGATGGCCAGGCCGGGGAAGAACGACAGCCACCAGGCGGTGTGCAGATAGGTGCGGCCCTGCGCGACCATCAGACCCCAGCTGACGTCGGGCGGCTGAATTCCGATTCCCAGGAAGCTCAAGGAGCTCTCCGCCAGCATGACGTAGCAGAAGTCCAGCGTCGCGACGGTCAGCAAGGTGGGCAAGACGATCGGCAATACGTGACGCGTGATGATCGAACGCCCGCTCGCTCCGAAGGTGCGGGCCGCGTCGACGAACACCCGGCTGGACAGCTCCGCCGACTCGGCCCTGGCCGTGCGCAGGTACACCGGGATACGCGTGATCGCCAGTACCAGGACGATATTCGCAGCGCTCGGGGAGAAGACGTAGAGCACGACGACGGCGAGCAGCAGCGACGGGAAGCTCATGATGACGTCGGCGACACGCATCGCCACGGTCTCGCGCCAGCCTCGGTAGAAGCCGGCCCACATACCGATGAGTGAGCCGACGACGGCCGAGGTCACGACCGCCGGGATGGCCACCGACAGCGTGGTCCGGCACGCAACGACCAGCCGGGCCAGCATGCTGCGGCCGAGCGGATCGGTGCCCAGCACGTTGGCCCACCCGTGGGCGAACGTGAACGGGGCCTGATTGGAGTTGTCGAGATCGATGTGGGTGGCCAGGTCGCCCACCAGGAGGGGTCCGACGAGCGCCGTAAGAAACACCACCCCCAATACGGCGGCGGCCGCTGCTGCGACTCGATCGTTGACGAGCAAGCGGAACCACTTGGATCCGGTGCCCCGGCTCGAGGTTTCGGGCTCGCCGACGATGGCGGTCGTCGGCTTGACCGGGACGAGGTCGATTTGAGTACTCATTGCGGAAAACTCCTTTGGTCCCGTTAGACCCGAGCCGGTTCCCGTACGCGGGCGTCCAGCAGCGCGTAGCAGGCGTCGATGAGGATGTTCAGCACGAAGATGCTGACGGCGGTCAGGAGCACGGCCGCCTGCAAGACCGCGAAGTCGCGTTGCAGGATCGCGTCGATCATCAGCTTGCCGATGCCCGGCCAGCCGAAGATGGCCTCGACCACCACCGCACCGTTGATGAGGCCGACGGCCAGATCGCCGGCGACGGTGAGCGCGGGTGCCGCGGCATTGCGCAGCGCATGGTGGGTGACGACGCGCAGGTCGCTGGCCCCCTTGCTGCGGGCCAGTCGCACGTACGGGGCGGACAACGCCGAAACCATTGCCCCGCGGACGACTTGGGTGAGCACGCCGAGTGGTCTGATCATCAGCGTGGCGATCGGCAGAATCCAGGAGAGCCCGCTGTCGACCCCCGAGGTGGGCAGCACGCCGAGCAACACCGCGAACAGCCACACGCCGGTGATCGCAAACCAGAAGTCGGGGACGCTGGCGGCCGTCATCGACAGCAGGCTGGAGCACCTGTCGGCGAGCGAGTTGGGCCGATACGCCGCCCAACAACCGATGACGACGGCCAGCACGGTGGCCAGCAGCATCGTGGTCAGAGCCAGTTGCAGGGTGGCTGGAAACGCCCGCAGCGCCATCGTCGAGGCCGGCTCACCGGTGCGCAGCGAGGTCCCGAAGTCGAGGTGAACGACGCCCTTGAAGTAGTCGGCCAACTGTGTCAGCAGCGGCTGGTCGAACCCGTTCTTGGCGGCGAAGGCCGCACGTTGAGCGGCCGTCGCCGACTCGGGTAGGTAGAGGTTGGTGGGGTCACCGGTGAGCCGGGCCAGCAGGAACACACCGAGGAGCACGACGAGCAACGGCAGTGCGCTGGTGTACATCCGGCGCCGAACGAAGCGAAACATGGGCTGGCTTCCTGTCCTAGGACTTGTCGGTGCGATCGGCGGCGGGCGTCATCTCGGCCAGGCGCATTTCGTCACCGGTGGCGGAGTTGGGCACATAGTCGACGCGTGGGGACTTGCCGAGGATGCCCTTCATGTGAGCGAGGTAGGCCATTTGCATGAGCTCCTGGGGCTCTTCGCCGAACAGCTTCGCGAAGGCGTCTTGACGGGCCTGGCCGGTGAGGGCTTCCGCGGCATGAATCTTCTTGTCGAATTCCGGTGTGCCATAAGCGGCTTGGGGGCCATTGCTGAGCATGTACTGGTCCATCGTGAAAGCGGCGTCACCGGCCTGGTTGCCGTGCTGGATCATCAGCAGGTACGGACCGGCGTCGGCCGGGAAGGGACGCAGTTGGTAGAGCAACTGGTTGGAGGTGTCCATCATCTCGATCTTGACGTTGAGCCCGATCTCGGCGAACTCGCTCTGCAGCACCTCGATGGTCTCGCTGATGTTCGGGAACTGGGCCGTGCGCCCAATGAGCCGGATCTGCTTGTCGACGGGAACGCCATCGGCCTTGGCGGCGGCGATGAGCTGCTTGGCCTTCGCGGGGTCGTGTGGCCAGATGTGCAGCTGGTCGTTGTAGCCGACGACGCCGGACGGAATCAGTTGGGCGGCCGGCTGACCGAGGCCGCGGAAGAGCGCGTTGACGATTCCGGTGCGGTTGACGGCGTAGTTGATGGCCTGCCGGACCCGCATGTCGTTGAGCGGAGCCTCGGTGGCTTGTATTCGCAGCGCCGTGGTTTCGTTGTTCTGGAAGGGGACGCCGCGATCGCCTGCGCCGTCTTCCGGGCCGAGTGAGGTGGCGATGTCGGCCTCGTCGTTGGTGATCATCGCGGCGCGCACGCTTCCTTCGCTCCGCCACTGGTATTCGGCCATGGCGAAGGCCGGTTTCTTACCCCAGTAGGTGTCGTTGCGCTTGAGCCAGAGCTTCTGGCCGTACTCCCAGTCCTCGATTGCGTACGGGCCGGTGCCGATCGGTTCCCGAACCTTCTCGGTGGTGCTGGTGGTGGTCGGAACGATCTCGATGAAGGAGATGCGCAGCGGGAGAATCGGATCCGGTGTGGCGGTGTTCACCACCAGGGTGTGGTCGTCTGGGGTGGCCAGTTTGAGCTTCTCGTCGCCGAATACGTAACCGTCTACGTTGCACTGCAACTCGGAGTTCACGGCGCGATCGATGGAGAAGGCGGCGTCCTTGGCGGTAAAGGGTGCACCGTTGGAGAAGGTGACCCCGTCGCGCACCGTGAACACCCATTGCTCGGGGCCGGCCTGGTGCCATTCGGTGGCCAGCAGCGGCTGGAGTGCGCCCGAGGTCGGGTCGCGCTCGATCAGCGGCTCGGTGATGTTGGAGCGAACGACGATGCCGGTGGAGGTCAGCGACGACTCGCACGGTTCCAGGGTGGGCGGCTCCTGGGAGAGCACGACCCGCAGCGTGTTCGGGTCGTAACCCCCGTGGCGCGAGTTGGCGACGGTG
>JAHFVB010000432.1 GCA_023264755.1 Mycobacterium sp.
GAACTGCAAGCCAGGTGGATTGCCTACACCTGGGGCGGCACCATCCCGCTGACTCCCGAAACCGATCAGCGGGCGGCCATCGCGCGGTACCGGGCCAGCCGCGGCACGTCCCAGAAGTCTCGAATGAACCTGGTTGCGTTGAGCTTCGCGCGCGCCGCCGGAGTCGAGCCGACATTGGAGAACTGGCCGGAGTTGCACCGCGCCTTGTTGTTCGGGCCGCTGGCACCGAGTTGCTTCCGACTCGAGGGACCAGACGCCCTGCCCGATGCGGCCGTCCGATTCGCCCGCGACGCAGCGGCCTTCGGGGCAATCACGTCGAACGTCCTGACCGAGCGCGAACGCGCTCGCTGGGCGCTCGCGAAGCCATGACCGCTGGCTCCGCAGGTCCACCGCAGCCCCGACGGCGCACCCCCCAAGGATCCGCCAAGGGCTCGGCAGCACCCTTTCCGGGACCGCCCACCACGGGCCGGGCCAGAGCCGAAAGGAGCCATCCGTGAACACCACGACGTGCGAGCCCACCCCCACCACCGGGCCGGCCAAGGTGCGGACGAGTGGGCTCTACGCACTGAAGCCGTGGTTCACCCGCCGGCTGACGTTCGTCGTCCAGGCCGCGGTGGCCCACCGGGTATCCCCTGACGTCTTCACCGGCGCAGGCGTGGTGGCGGCTGGGGCGGCGGGAGTCGCCATCGCCCTGGGCTGCTGGCCGTTGGCCGTGTTGTTCCTGGTGCTGCGGCTGGCCGGCGCCAATCTCGACGGCGCCGTGGCCCGCGCCCGCGGAGTGAGCCGGCCCTGGGGCTTCGTCCTCAACGAGCTCGGCGATCGGTCCTCGGACCTGCTGACCTTCGCCGGGCTGGCGGTCTTCGCCGCACGCCAAGGTGGCCCCGGACTGCATTGGTTGTCCTGGCACGTGCTTCAGGTGCTGGTGGCGGCCTTGGCGGCCACGCTGCCCACGTTCGCCTCGTTGGCCGCTGCCGCCGCAGGCGCCACGCGGCGCAACGGGGGTCCGCTGGGCAAGACCGAGCGTTGCCTGTTCGTCGCGCTGGCCACTGCGTTTCCGGTCGTCATGCCGATCGTGTTGACCCAAATCGTGAACGGCTCGCTGATCACGACGGTGCTGCGGCTGCGCGCAGCACGGCGGGAGCTGGCGGCGAAGCGGGAGCAGGAGCAGGACGAACGGTCCGCGCCAGGTGAGCGCATCGCGGCGGGCCGACCGACGTTGACGGCGGTGGCAGCCTGACCGGCGAGCAAACCGGCGCAGAGAAGTTTCGGCGCGGATGTCGAAACCGCCACCGCGGCTCCGTCCCCCGAATGCACGCGGCCAGAATGGGCCGCACACACCGAGGGAGAACGCGATGGCCAAGTACTTGTTGCTCAAGCACTACCGCCGGACCGGTGGACCCGACTACCTCGTCGAGGCCCCCATGGATCGGTGGACACCGGAGGAGCTCGACGCGCACTTCGGATACATGCGCGACCTCGCGGCCAAACTCGAGCAGACCGGTGAGTTCGTCGACTCGCAGGCACTCTCGCCGCAAGGCACCTTCGTCCGCTACGACGGACCGGGTCGGCCGCCGGTCACCGACGGGCCGTTCGCCGAGACCAAGGACCTGATCGCCGGTTGGATGATCATCGACGTCGACGGCTACGAGCGGGCGCTCGAGATCGCCTCCGAGCTGTCCGCCGCCCCGGGCCAGGGTGGCCAGCCGGTCCGGGAATGGCTGGAGCTCAGGCCGTTTCTCGGTGAGCAGGCCACGGTCACCGAGTGACGTCGCAGCCCAACGCAGGACCGCTCCGGGAGCTGGTTCCCGCGGTATTGGGCGTCCTCGTCCGTCGCGGAGCCGACTTCGCTACGGCCGAGGATGCCGTTCAGGAGGCCTTGGTTGCGGCGATCCGCAGCTGGCCCGCCTGGGCGAGCGGCGCCACGGGGGACGCTTCCGACCCGCCGGACGATCCCAAGGCGTGGCTCGTCACCGTGGCGTGGCGGCGGTACCTGGACTTGGTCCGCTCCGAGGCCGCCCGGCGCGGTCGCGAAGAACGCCTGCTCACAGAGCCTCCTCCGGGCCCGACCGAACATGCCGACGACACGCTCGAGCTGTACTTCCTGTGCGCGCACCCGGCGCTGTCTCCCACCTCGGCCGTGGCGCTCACCCTGCGCGCGGTCGGCGGGCTCACCACTCGGCAGATCGCCGCCGCCTACCTGGTGCCGGAACCGACGATGGGAATGCGCATCAGCCGCGCCAAGCGGACCGTCTCCGATGTCCGGTTCGACCAGCCGGGTGAGCTAAGCACCGTGCTAGTGACGTTGTACCTGGTGTTCAACGAGGGTTATTCCGGTGACGTCGACCTCGCCGCCGAGGCCATCCGGCTCACCCGCCAACTGGCCGCCGCGACAGATGACGCCGAGGTCAGCGGATTGCTCGCGCTAATGCTGCTGCACCACGCCCGCCGCGAGGCACGCACCCGGGCCGACGGCAGCCTCATTCCACTCGCCGAGCAGGACCGCGCGCTGTGGAACCCCGTACTGATCGCCGAAGGCGTCGACCTGCTCCAAACCGCGCTCGCCCGAGACACCTTGGGCCCGTATCAGGCTCAGGCCGCGATTGCCGCCCTACACGCCGATGCTCGCACCTTCGAGCAGACCGACTGGGTGCAGATCGTCGAGTGGTACGACGAGCTGGTCGCCTTGACCGACACCCCGGTCGTGCGACCGACACCCCGGTGGTGCGGTTGAACCGGGCCGCCGCAGTCGGTCAGGCGGACGGCGCTCGCGCCGGGCTGGCAGCACTGGCCGCAGTCGACCCGACCCTCCCCCGTTACCAGGCGGTGGCCGCGTTCCTGCACGAGCGGGACGGGAACCTCGCCGTTGCGGCGGGGCTCTACGCCGAGGCGGCCGCGGCGGCCCCGAACGTCGCCGAACGCGACCACCTGACCCGCTGCGCGGCCCGACTGCACCAGCTCCTGCGCGAGCGTTAGCCCCTCGACAAGAATTCGCCAAGCGAGCGGTCGCAAGCTCAACGTGACCGGCCAACCGGGCCGGCAGCAGCGAGAAGAGCCGACCATGAACGCGAACGCACACCGATTCAGCGCAGTGTTGCGCCACTGGATGTGGCGGCTGGTCTGCGCCCTGTCGGGCGGGTTGACCGTGACCGGGCGATGGCGTGCCTCGGGCGCCTGCGTCATCGTGGTCAACCACAGCTCGCACGCCGACACCCCCGTCCTGCTGGCCGCCCTCCCCCCGTCCGCTCAGCCGGTGTTCGGAGCCGCCGCCGACTACTGGTTCGACGTCCCGGTCCGCCGCTTCATCGCCGGCTCGCTGGCCGGGGTGTTGCCCGTGCGGCGCTCCGGCGACGGCACCTACGCCGCGCTGCTGGCCGCCGCCCGACCCGCGCTGAAGGCCGGACGAAGCGTCGTGATCTTCCCAGAGGGCACCCGCTCGACGGACGGAACGTTGGGCGAGTTCCGTTCCGGTGCACTGCGGTTGGCCCGAGACTGCGGCGTTCCGATCGTGCCCGTCGCAGTGACCGGCACTGCAGCCGTGCTACCCAAGGGGGGGCGCTTCTCGCGTGCCCCCATGCAGGTCCACCTCGGCGCTCCCGTCGACCCGCACGGCACGTCGGCGGCCGCGCTGCGGGCCACGGTCATCGCCCTGCGGGACGGCTTGCGGCCGCGCTCCGCCGACCAGTACGCACTCGCCTCGTGAGCGGGGCGTCCATGGCCAGCCCGGACCAGGTGAGCCGGCCGTTGCCGTACCCGATCACGGTCTGCTCCGGGGCTTGGCGGCGCACGTTCGCCCCGGGTGACGAGGTGATCGTCGGACGCGACGCGCGGGCCTCGGTGCGACTGGTGCACCAAGGGATTTCCCGTGTCCACCTGGTGCTGCGCTACCTCGACGGGCACTGGGTCGCGATCGACGACGAGAGCCTCAACGGGATGTTCGTCGACGGCCGTCGGGTACCCGCCGTCGAGCTTCGCGAAGGAGTCGCCATCCACGTCGGCAACCCCGCCGGCCCGCGGCTGACGTTCGAGCTGGGTTCGCCGGGTGGCCGGGCAGGCGACGATCGGCCGACGATGCCGACACGCCAGGTCGCCGAGCGCGCAACCGAGGCCCTGGAGCTTGCCACCGCGGTCCTGCCGGCGTCGGCTTCGTTCGGGGACGTCGGCGGCCTGACCGTTCGCGAGGTCGGCGTCGCGCTCGGCCACGATCACGTTCTGCTGCAGGATGTTTCGTTCTCCGCCGGGCCCACCACCCTGACTGCGGTGATCGGCCCTTCGGGGGCGGGCAAGTCCACGCTGGCGCGGGTGATCGCGGGTGAGCTCCGGCCGGACGAGGGCGCGGTGTCGTTCGAAGGGCACGACCTTCATGTCGAGTACGCGTCGGCGCGCGGTCGCATCGGAGTGGTGCCGCAGGAAGACGTCGTGCACGGCGGGCTCACCGTCGAGTCGGCCCTGGGCTACGCCGCCGAACTGCGGATGCCGCGCGACACGTCGAAGCAGGAGCGGCGGCACGCGATTGCGCGGGTGCTCGCCGAACTCGAACTCGGGCCCCACGCCGACACCCGGATTGCGAACCTGTCGGGTGGCCAACGCAAACGCGTCTCGATCGCCATGGAACTCCTGACCAGCCCTGCCCTGCTCGTCCTCGACGAGCCCACGACCGGGCTGGACCCCGCGCTGGACCGGCAGGTGATGTCGCTGCTGCGCCGGCTCGCCGAC
>JAHFVB010000433.1 GCA_023264755.1 Mycobacterium sp.
GACTCGGACTGCTGGTGCTGTGCCGGCTGCTGCAAGGCTTCTCGGCCGCAGGCGAGCAGGCCGGCGCCAGCTCGCTGACCCTGGAGCACGCCCCCGATCACCAGCGGGCGTTCTACACCTCCTGGACGCTGACCGGCACCCAGGGCGGGCTGATCCTGGCGTCGCTGGTGCTCATCCCGTTCGTGTCGCTGTCCGACGCCTCCGAGCTCTCCTGGGGCTGGCGAGTTCCGTTCTGGTTGTCCGCCATCGTCGTCCTGGTCGCCTACTTCATCCGGCGCAAGCTGCACGAGACCCCGGAGTTCGAAGAGGCCAAGGCCGCGGGCACCATCGCCAAGATGCCCCTGAAGCCGCTCCTGCGCGACCACTGGCGCGACGTGCTGCGCGTGTTCTTCTGCGCCTTCATCGCCGCGGTGTCGACGGTGTTCGGCACCTTGGCCATCGCCTACGGCAAGAAGGTCGGACTGCCCGCCGACATCACCCTGTGGCTGGTCGTGGTGGCCAACGTCGTCGCGCTGGGCACCCAGCCCCTGTTCGGCATGCTGGCCGACCGCATCGGACGCAAGCCGATGTTCGTCTACGGCGCCCTGTCCTCGGCGGTGCTGATGCCCTTCTACATGCTCTCCATGAGCAACACCGACCACACGCTGACGTTCGTATTGGCCGTGGCCACGTTCGCCTTCGGGTACGCCGCGGCCAACGCGGTGTGGCCGTCGTTCTACGGCGAGATGTTCACCACCGAGGTGCGCTTCTCCGGCGTGGCGATCGGCACCCAGCTGGGCTTCCTGGTCGCGGGCTTCGCCCCGTCGATCGTCACCGCCCTCGGCGGCGTCCGGCAAGGCGGCTGGGTGGTCATCGGCATCTTCACCGCCGTCGTCTGCGTCATCGCCGCCGCCTCGGCCCTGACGGCCAGGGAGACCAAGGACGTACCCACCGTGCTGCTCGGAAAGCCCACCCCGGCCTCCGCCCGGGCCCTGGTCGACCACTGAACCGGAACGGGACGAAGCAAATGACAAGCACCGCGACCGATTCCGACAGCGCATCCAGCAGCCAGGCCGACGTCAGCGCCGAGCTCGCCGCCATCGAGAGTGCCTACCAGCGCGCTGGTGTCGAGGAAACCCAGCCGCGGCTGGACTACCCGCCGTACCGCAGCAGCCTGTTGCGCCACCCGACCAAGGAGCTGCACCACGCCGATCCCGAGGGCATCGAGCTCTGGACGCCGTGTTTCGGGGCGCGTGACGTCAACGCGCTGGAGGCCGACCTGACCATCGGCCACGGCGGCGCCCCGATCGGCGAGCGGATGGTGGTGACCGGCCGCGTGGTCGACGGGGACGGGCGTCCAGTGCGACGCCAACTCGTCGAGATCTGGCAGGCCAACGCGGCCGGCCGGTACATCCACAAGCGCGATCAGCATCCTGCGCCGATCGACCCCAACTTCACCGGGGTCGGACGCTGCCTGACCGACGACGACGGGTACTACCGCTTCACCACCATCAAGCCCGGTCCGTATCCGTGGAAGAACCACCACAACGCGTGGCGCCCCGCCCACATCCACTTCTCGCTATTCGGAACCGAATTCACGCAGCGGATGATTACTCAGATGTACTTCCCCGGTGATCCACTGTTCGCGCTGGATCCGATCTATCAGGCCATCACCGACCAGAAGGCCCGCGACCGGCTGGTCGCCAGCTACGACCACGACGTCACCACCCACGAATGGGCCACCGGATACCGTTGGGACGTCGTGCTCACCGGCACGCACCGCACCCCCTTCGAAAGCCCCGAAGACCCGGAGGACGAGCACCGATGAGCAGCCTGCTGACCCCGACCCCCGGCCAGACGGTCGGCCCGTTCTTCGGCTACGCACTGCCGTTCGAACGTGGCAACGAACTGGTGCCGCCCGGGTCGGCCCAGGCCATCCGGCTACACGGCCGGGTCACCGACGGCAAGGGCAACCCCGTGCCCGACGCACTGCTGGAGATCTGGCAGGCCGACGCCGACGGCAACGTCCCGACCACCACCGGTGCGCTGCGCCGCGACGGCTGGACCTATACCGGGTGGGGCCGAGCCAGCACCGACGACGAGGGCTACTACACCTTCACCACCGTGGTGCCCGGTGCCACGAAGCCCGCGGCCGCGCCGTTCATTTCGATGACCATCTTCGCCCGCGGGCTGCTCAACCGGCTCTTCACCCGCGTCTACCCGCCCAGCGCCGGGCTGGCCGACGACGCGCTGCTGAGCTCGCTGCCCGCCGACCGACGCGCCACCCTGCTCGCCACCCCCGACCGTGACGGCCTGCGGTTCGACGTCAGCCTGCAAGGCCCCCACGAGACGGTGTTCCTGCGCTACTCCGGACACCGCCCGTGACCGACATCTTCTGGCCCGGCGACCACCTCGCAGGCGAATTGATGAGCGCCACAGCGTATTTGCGGGCCATGGTCGCCGTGGAACAGGCCTGGCTCACCGGACTGGTGGACGCCGGGATCGCACCCGTCGGCGCGGCCGCCGAGTTGGATCGCGTCGTCGGGCACTCCGACGTCGAGACCATCGCCCAGCGCGCCGACTCAGACGGCAACCCCGTCTCCGCGCTTGTCGAGCTGCTTCGCGAGCGCACCCCCGAACCGACGGCGGTCTGGTTGCACCGCGGACTCACCAGCCAGGACGTCGTCGACACCGCCCTGGTGCTCTGCCTGCGCGACGTGCTCGACCGGATCGCCGACGAGGTCGCCAACCAGGTCGACGCACTGGCCGCATTGGCCGAAAATCACCGCACCACACCCGCACTCGCCCGCACGCTGACCCAGGCCGCGCTGCCCAGCACCCTCGGCGTCAAGATCGCCGCCTGGCTCACCGGGGTGCTCGACGCGGTCGAACCGCTCTCCGAGCTCCGGGCGACGCTACCCGTCCAGGTCGGAGGCGCGGTCGGAACCCTGGCCGCCGTCGTCGAACTGGGCGGCTCCCTCCCAGGTGCCCTCGAACTGCGCGACGAACTGGCCGGCGCACTGCGGTTGAGCCCCCGGGCGCCGTGGCACACCACGCGCTCACCCATCACGCGGGCCGGTGACCTCTTGGTCGGCTGCTGCGACGCGTGGGGCCACCTGGCTGCCGACATCGTCACCGGCTGCCGCCCCGAAATCGGCGAGTTCGCCGAAGGGCACGGCGGGGGCTCCTCGACCATGCCGCACAAGAACAATCCGGTGCGCTGCGTGCTGATCCGCCGGGCTGCCCTGACCGCAGGCCCGCTGGCAGCCACGCTGCACACCGCCTCCGCGGCCAGCGTCGACGAACGCGCCGACGGCGCCTGGCACGCCGAATGGGCCACCCTGTCGACGCTGGCGCGCCGCACCGTGGTGGCCGCCGCGCACACCTCCGAACTGCTGACCGGGCTGCGCGTCGACCCGGTCCGGGCGGCGGCCAACCTCCGCAACGCGGGCGACCTGGGAGCCGAACAACGAGCCATGGCCAAACTGGCTGGGCACCAATCCGATTCCGCCTATCTGGGTGCCGCGGAAGTCTTCGTCGACACGGCCCTGGACCGGGCGCGCCACTACCGCAAGGACGACTCGTGAACACGCCCCGACTGGTCGGAACCGACTTCGGCGGACCCGCCGACGCCCCCCTGCTCCTGCTCGGACCGTCCCTGGGCACCTCCGCCGACACGCTGTGGGCCAGGGCCGCACTGCACCTGCGCGCCCACCTGCGCGTGGTCGCCTTCGATCTGCCCGGACACGGACGCAGCCCGTCGGGTGCCCCGTTCACGATGGCCGAGCTCGCCGCGGGGATTCTGACGCTGGCCGACCGGCTGGGCGCCGAAACCTTCCACTACGCAGGCGATTCCGTCGGCGGCTGCGCCGGGCTGCAGGTGCTGCTCGACGCGCCACACCGGGTGGCCACCGCCACGCTGCTGTGTACGGGCGCGGTCATCGGGACCGCCGAGGGCTGGGGAGCACGCGCGGCGGCCGTGCGCGCCGGAGGCACCGCGGCGGTGCTCGACGGCGCCGCCGAACGCTGGTTCGGCGCCGGCTTTCCCGAACGCCAGCCGGACGTCGCCACCGCGCTGCTCGGCGCCCTGCGCGATACCGACCCGGAAGGCTACGCACAAACGTGTGAGGCGCTGGCCCGATTCGACGTCACCGATCGGTTGCCCGACATCGCCACCCCGATACTGGCCATCGCGGGCGCCGCCGACCTGCCGACCCCCCCGGAATCGTTGCAGCGCATCGCCTCCACCGTCAAGGACGGTCGACTGGAGGTGCTCGACGGGGTCGGGCACCTGGCTCCGGCCGAGGCGCCCACCCGGGTGGCCGAACTGATCGCCGCGCACTGCGGCGTCCCCACCGGCCGCCCCGATTCCACCTCGGCGGTCCACGACGCGGGCATGGCCGTGCGACGGGCGGTGCTCGGCGACGCGCACGTCGACCGGGCAGTGGCCACGACCACCGACTTCACCGCAGACTTTCAGCAGATGATCACCGAATACGCCTGGGGCACCATCTGGACCAGGCCCGGCCTCGACCGCCGCAGCCGGTCGCTGATCACGTTGACCGCGCTGGTCGCGCGCGGTCACCACGACGAACTGGCCATGCACGTACGCGCCGCACGGCGTAACGGGCTGACCAACGACGAGCTCAAGGAGCTACTGATGCAGACCGCCATCTACTGTGGCGTACCCGATGCCAACGCCGCGTTCCGGATAGCCGCGACGGT
>JAHFVB010000434.1 GCA_023264755.1 Mycobacterium sp.
ATCTTGACGGCCCGGCCCAGGAGCTCGCCGCGCTCGGCGGGCGACATGTGCGGCCACGGCCCCTCGTCGAACGCCTTGCGGGCCGCGGCGCAGGCGGCGTCGACGTCGGCCTCGGTGGCCAGCGGTACCTTGCCGACCAGCTCACCGGTGGCGGGGGAGTGCACTTCGATGACCTCTGAAGTCGCCGGCTCGACCCACTTGCCGCCGATGAACAGCTTGTCCCACTCGGTTTTGAACGCCGTGCTCTGTGTCATGAACGTCACATTACCCATCGAACGGACAAACGAGAACCTGTTGCAGTTCAGTCGTTCACGACGGCTGCAACACCAGCACCAGGTTGCTCGTGAGGAATTCGCGGAGCACCGGGACGCGCATCGTCCACCACGCCCATCGCGGGTGGTAGCGGGGAAATGCGGCGACCAAAGCGCCCGTGCTGGCGGCCCACTCGAGACCGTCGGCCGCCGACACCGCGAACAACGACGATCCGTAGTCATTCTTCGGCCGATGGCCGTGCTTGCTGGCATACCGATCAGCGGCCCGCGCCCCGCCCAGATAGTGCGTCAACCCCATCTCGTGACCACCGAACGGGCCCAGCCACACCGTGTACGACAGCACCACCAAGCCCCCGGGCCGGGTGACGCGCAGCATTTCGCGGCCCATCAGCCACGGCTGCGCGACGTGCTCCGCCACGTTCGACGACAGGCAGATGTCGACGCTGTCGTCGGCGAACGGCAGGGCCATCCCGGAGGCGCGAACGAACGTGCCGGCTCCCGGCGCCCCCGCGGGCCCGGCGTGCATTTCGGTGGGGTCCGGCTCGACGCCGACGTAGGCGTACCCGGCTTCGTCGAACGCGGTCGCGAAGTAGCCCGGCCCGCCGCCGACGTCGAGCACGGTGCGCCCGATCGGAAGCTCACCGTGCCGCGCGGTCCACAACGAGGTGACCAGCGCGACGGTGTCCTCGGCCAAGGCCCCGTAGAACCGCGCCGGATCGCGTTGCTCGAACCGGAAGGCCGCGAGCAGGCGGCGCGACCGGCTCAGCGTCGCCTGTCTGGCGAAGAGCTTGGTGATCGGCACGTCGGTCACCCTATGCAACCTGGCGGTTAGGCTGAACGGAATGTCCACCCGCCCGCCCCTGCGCTCCGTCTTGCTGCTGTGTTGGCGAGACACGGGTCATCCGCAGGGCGGCGGCAGCGAGGCCTACCTGCAGCGCATCGGCAGTCAATTGGCCGCCTCTGGCGTCGCGGTCACGTTGCGCACGGCGCGCTACCCGGGCTCGGCCCGCCGCGAGGTCGTCGACGGCGTCCACGTCAGCCGCGCGGGCGGACGGTACTCGGTATACGTATGGGCGTTGCTCGCCATGGTCGGCGCCAGGCTCGGAGTCGGCTCGTTGGGGCGCGTGCGGCCCGACGTGGTGGTCGACACCCAGAACGGCCTTCCCTTTCTGGCGCGGCTGGTGTTCGGCCGCCGCTCCGTCGTACTGGTGCACCACTGCCACCGCGATATGTGGCCGGTGGCCGGCTGGCTGCTCAGCCGGGTGGGTTGGTTCGTCGAGTCCACGGTGTCACCGCGGCTGCACCAGAAGAACCAATACGTGACGGTTTCGCTGCCGTCGGCGCGCGACCTGGTCCAACTCGGAGTCGGCGGTGACCGCATCGCCGTAGTGCGCAACGGACTGGACGAAGCGCCCGCACACACGCTCACCGAACCTCGATCCGACACGCCGCGGGTGGCCGTGCTCTCCCGACTGGTGCCGCACAAGCAGCTCGAACACGCCCTCGACGCGGTCGCCGTGCTGCGCCCCAAGCTGCCCGACCTGCACCTCGACGTCATCGGCGCCGGGTGGTGGGGGGAACGGCTGGTCGACCACGCGGCGCTGCTGGGCATCTCCGACGCGGTGACGTTTCACGGCCACGTCGACGACGAGACCAAACACCAGGTGCTGCAACGGGCTTGGGTTCACGTGCTGCCGTCGCACAAGGAGGGCTGGGGGCTGGCCGTGACCGAGGCGGCCCAACACGCCGTCCCGACCATCGGCTACCGATCCTCCGGTGGCTTGAATGACTCGGTCGTCGACGGAGTCACCGGACTGTTGGTCGACGACCACGGTCAGCTCGTCGACGCACTCGAGCGGTTGCTGACCGACGAGGTGCTGTGCACCCAGCTGGGTGCCAAGGCTCAGGCCCGCAGCGTCGAATTCTCTTGGCACCAAAGCGCGGCGGCCATGCGCACGGTGCTCGAGTCGGTGTGCTCCGGCGAGCGGATCAGCGGAGTCGTCTGAGCCCGCGCGCGATCACTGAAGCGGAAAGTCCAACAGGTGCTCGTCCGCGGGACGCGGCCCGAAGATGCGCCGGTCGGCCTCGTCGATGCGCAGGTCGTTGATCGAGGCCTCGCGTCGGCTCATCAGGCCGGACGCGTCGAACTCCCACAGCTCGTTGCCGTAGCTGCGCCACCACTGGCCGGCGTCGTCGTGGCACTAGTACTGGAAGCGCACCGCGATGTGATCGTCACCGAAGGCCCACAGTCCCTTCCGTAGCGCGTATTCGTGCTCGCGCTCCCACTTCTGGGTCAGGAATTCGACGATCGCGGCCCGACCGGTCACGAAGGTGTCCCGATTGCGCCAGACGCTGTCGGGGGTATAGGCCAAGGCCACCTTCGCCGGGTCCCGGGTGTTCCACGCGTCCTCCGCCGCTTGCACCTTTCGCAAGGCACTCGAGGCGTCGAACGGCGGAAGTGGGGGACGGGTCTCAGTCATGAGTGGCCTACCTCGGAGCGACGGGATCGATGCGAATGACGATAGGCGAATCGGTCGCCCGAACCACTGGTGCGGAAAGGCGAAGAGGGCCATGGTTGTTTGGTGGTCACCTGCTGGGGGCCCGAGCCGGTACGAGGAGGGCACCCATGACCGACGCAATGATTCTCGGCGGCGTGCGAACCCCGTTCGCGCGATACGGCGGCACGTTGTCCCACCTGCGAACCGACGATCTGCTCGCCATGACGATGAAGGGCGCCTGCGAGCGCGTCGGCATCGCACTGGACCAGATCGAGGACATCGTCGCCGGTTGCGTGAACCCCGTCCACGAGGGCATGGGCGACGTCGGCCGCTGGGCGGCCCTGGCCGCCGGTTTTCCCGACAGCGTCGCGGGGGTGACGATCAACCGGTACTGCGGTTCGTCGCTGAGCGCCACGGTCAACGTCAGCCACGCGATCAAGGCCGGCGACCTCGGCGTCGGCATCGCCTGTGGCGTCGAGTCGATGTCGCGCTCCGGGTGGGCGCTGATGAAGGGCGACGCACCGTTCAGCCCGCGCGGTCCGGTGTTCATGCTCGACACGATGTGGGCCGGAGCGGGTGGGCCGCCCAATCCAACGCTGTTGGCGCGCAACGCCTACATCGGCATGATCGAGACCGCCCAGAACGTCGCGGACAGGTACGGGCTGACACGCGAGGAGATCGACGCGTTCGCGTTGCGCTCGCAGCAGCACGCCAAGGCGGCCAGGGACTCCGGCCGGTTGGCCAAGGAGATCATGCCGGTGACGATCGCGGCCACCAAGAAGACCCCGGAACGAAGCTTCGAACACGACGAGTTCATCCGAGACGACACGACGGCCGAATCCCTCGCAAAGCTGCCACCCCAACCGGGCACCACCCAGATGACCGCCGCCAACTCCACCCCGCTGACCGATGGGGCCAGCGCCATCGTCATCGCCTCGGGGGAGCGGGCCGCCGAGCTCGGCCTCGAACCGCTCGCGCGGGTGCTGTCGTCGGCGGTCTACGGCATCGACCCGCTCTTCATGGGGCTGGCTCCGGCGTGGGCGATTCCGCTGGCGATTCGGCGCTCCGGGCTGACCCCCGAGCAGATCGACGTCTGGGAGGTCCATGAGGCGTTCAGCGCGCAAGCGCTTGGGGTGCTGCGCGAATTGCCCAATCAGTTGGACGGATTCGTCGTTCCCGACGACAAGCTGACCCCCAACGGGGGTGCGGTCGCCATCGGCCATCCCTTCGGCGCCACCGGAACCCGTTACGTCTTGACGCTCGCCACGGAACTGCGTGAACGCGGCGGCCGCTATGGGGTCATCGGGGTGTGCATCGGGTCGGGTCAGGGCGTCTACGTCGTGCTGGAGAATCCGCACGCATAGTGGCAGCCTGGAGGTCATGACCACTTCTGACGTCGAGGACGCGGCTCGGCTCGTCAGCGGCGACGCCTCGTCGTTGCTGCCACAGGGCGAGCGCACGATCGAAGAGGAGCGCCTGCACCGGAAGCAGAACCTGGCGGCGGCGTTCCGGCTGTTCAGCCGCTTCGGCTTCGACGAGGGCGTGGCCGGGCACATCACCGCCCGCGATCCGGAGTTGACCGACCACTTCTGGGTCAACCCGTTCGGCATGCACTTCGGGCACATCCGGGTCAGCGATCTGCTGCTCGTCCGCCACGACGGCACCATCGTGCAGGGCGACCGCCCGCTGAACCAGGCCGCCTTCGCGATCCACTCGCAGGTGCACGCCGCACGCCCCGACGTGATCGGTGCCGCCCATTCCCACTCGGTGTACGGCAAGTCCTGGTCGACACTCGGTCGGCTGCTCGACCCCATCACTCAGGACGCGTGCGCCTTCTACGACGACCACGCATTGTTCGACCAGTACTCGGGCGTGGTGCTCGACCTCGAGGAGGGCAAGCGCATCGCGCACACCCT
>JAHFVB010000435.1 GCA_023264755.1 Mycobacterium sp.
CGGCGACGACTCGATCGGCCGTGGCATCGTCGAGACGTTGCGCGACAGCAGCTCTCCCGCGGTGCTGATGCGCAACCACGGGCCGTTCACCATCGGTCGGACGGCGCGCGACGCCGTCAAGGCTGCGGTGATGGTCGAAGACGTCGCCCGCACGGTGCACATCAGCCGACAACTCGGCACCCCGTCACCCATCGCCGCGGCCGACGTCGGCGCACTCTTCGAGCGCTATCAGAACGTGTACGGCCAACCCGACCGACGCCCCGAAGACCCCCAGGAGACTCAGCGATGATCGCGTCCCGACTGCCCAAGAGCCAGCTCTGGCTCGTCACGGGCAGCCAGTCCATGTACGGGCCGGACATCCTGGACCAGGTCGCCGATCAGTCGCGTCAGATCGCCGAGCAGCTCGACGCAAGCAGCGAGGTCCCGGTCGAGGTGCGCTGGCTTCCGGTCGTCACCGATTCGACGCAGATCGCGCAAGTATTCACCGCGGCGAACACGTCCGAGGAGTGCATCGGCGTGATCGCGTGGATGCACACCTTCTCGCCGGCCAAGATGTGGATCCGGGGGCTCAACGCGCTGCGCAAACCGCTGCTGCACCTGCACACCCAATTCGGTGTCGAGTTGCCCTGGCAGAGCATCGACATGGACTTCATGAACCTGAACCAGGCCGCCCACGGCGACCGCGAGTTCGGGTACCTCCAGTCGCGACTTTCGCACTCGCGCAAGACCATCGCCGGTCACGTCAGCCACCCGGAGACCCGGCGCCGGATTGGCGCCTGGGCCCGCGCGGCCTTGGGTCACGCCGAACTGTCGACACTGCGGGTGGTTCGGTTCGGGGACAACATGCGCGGTGTCGCCGTCACCGAAGGTGACAAGGTGGAGGCCGAATCGCACTTCGGCACGTCGATCGACACCTACGGCGTGAACGATCTGGTGGACGTCGTGAATCGCGTTCGGCCCACCGAGGTCGACGAGCTGGTGCGCGAGTACGAGCACAGCTACCGGGTGGCCCCCGAGCTGCTCCCGTCCGGCGCCAGGCACGCAGCCCTGCGCGAGGGTGCCCAGATCGAGCTCGGGTTGCGGACGTTCCTGCAGGACGGCGGGTTTCACGCCTTCACCACCAACTTCGAGGACCTCGGCGGGCTACGCCAACTTCCCGGCCTGGCGGTGCAGCGACTGATGGCCGAGGGCTATGGGTTCGGTGGTGAGGGGGACTGGAAGACCGCGCTGATGGTGCGCGCGGTCAAGGTCATGGCCGAAGGGCTGCCGGGCGGCACGTCGTTCATGGAGGACTACACCTACGACTTGACGCCGGGCCGCGAGCGCATCCTGGGAGCGCACATGCTCGAGGTCTGCCCGAGCATCGCGGCGACGACTCCGACGCTCGAAGTGCACCCGCTGTCGATCGGCCACCGCGACGACCCCGTTCGGCTGCGCTTCACCGCAGCGCCGGGGGCCGGCGTCATCGTCGGACTCTGCGACATGGGCTCACGATTCCGTTTGGTGGCCAACGAAGTTCGAGTGGTCGAGCCGGATGCCGAGCTGCCGAACCTGCCAGTGGCCTGTGCGGTATGGGAGCCATTGCCGTCCTGGTCCACCTCGACCGAGGCCTGGCTGATGGCCGGTGCGCCGCACCACACCGTGATGACCACGGCGGTGGGGACCGAGACCATCGAGGACTTCGCGGCGATGACGGACACCGAACTGCTGGTCATCGACGCGACGACCACAGTGCGCGGCTTCCAGCACGAGCTCAAGTGGAATGACGTGTATCACCATGTCGCCGTTGGCCTCTGAGCGCGGCGTGTGTCGATGATCGCCGCGCGCCTGCACGCCGTCGGTGACCTGCGGGTGGCCGCCGAACCCGAACCGGGCGACGCCGCGCCGGGCTGGTCGCGGCTCGCCGTGACGTCGGTGGGCATCTGCGGTTCCGACCTGCACTGGTTCACCGACGGTGGCATTGGCGAGAACCGCATCGAGCGCCCCGTGGTGCCAGGGCACGAGTTCGCGGCCGTGGCACTCAGCGGACCGTACGCAGGCCGCCGAGTGGCCGTCGACCCCGCGATCCCGTGCCGATCCTGCGAAATCTGCCGGATGGGCTTCTACAACCTCTGTCCGACAGTGCAGTTCGCGGGACACGGAACGCTGGACGGGGCGCTGCAGGAGCACCTGGTTTGGCCAGACCACCTGTTGCACCCGTTGCCCGACGCACTCAGCGACGATGCCGGCGCACTGCTCGAACCGCTGGGCGTCGCGATTCACGCGGTCGGTGTCAGTCACCTGCGACCGGGCGGCGACGTGCTGGTGCTCGGGGCCGGACCCATCGGCCTGCTCACGGTTCAGGTGGCGCGCCGGTTGGGAGCGGGCCGGGTGTTCGTCATCGAACCCCTCGCGCACCGGGTCGCCTCCGCCCTGCGCGGCGGCGCGGACGGGGTCTGGACACCCCAGCACGGGGCCGACGCCGTGCTGGATGCCACCGCAGGTCGCGGTGTCGACGTCGTCATCGAAATGGCCGGCAGCGACGAGGCCATCGCAACGGCCGTGGCCGCCGTCCGGCCGGGTGGCCGCATCGCGCTCGGCGGCATCCCATCGGAGGACTCGTCGTCGTTCCCGGCCGCCGCAGCCCGCCGCAAGGGGCTGACGTTTGCCATGGTGCGGCGGATGAACGAGACCTATCCGCGCGCGATTGCGTTGGCTACCAGCGGACTCGAACTGGACGTGCTCGTCACCCGGCGTCACCCCCTGGCCGAGGCCGCCGCGGCGTTCGAGACGGCCGCGCAACGCGACGGTGACAAGGTCGTCGTGGCGGTGTCGAGCAGTTGAGGGTCGCCTAGTTCACTTCTTCTGCCGCCACGCGCGCTCGAAGGGCAACCGCCAGGCGTTCGGCGCGATCAACTGGTGAATGGCGTTGGGCCCCCAGGTGCCCGGCGCGTACGGCTTGGCGGGCGGCGGGTCGGCCAGCAGCGCCGCCGAACGCTCCCACAGCGATTCGATGCCCTCGGCCGTCGTGAACAAGGTGTGGTCACCGCGCATCGCGTCGAGGATCAGCCGCTCGTAGGCCTCCAGCACGTCGCCGGCCGAATCCACTTCCTGCGTCGAGAACTGCATGGAGAGCTTGTCGAGCTTCATGCCGGGCCCAGGCCGCTTGCCGTAGAACGACAGTGACACCTTCGACGAGTCGGCCAGGTCGAACGTCAGGTGGTCCGGGCCCTGAGATCCGACGCCGGATCCGGCCGGAAACATCGTGCGGGGCGCCTCACGGAATGCGATCGAGATGATGCGCATCCCCTCGGCCATCTTCTTGCCGGTGCGCAGGTAGATCGGCACGCCGGCCCACCGCCAGTTGTCGATGCCGACCTTGAGCGCGATGAAGGTTTCGGTGTCGGAATCCCTTGCCACGCCCTCCAGGTCGCGGTACCCGGTGAACTGGCCCCGCACCACGTCGGAACACTTGACCGGCAACATCGACCGGAACACCTTGTTCTTCTCTTCACTGATGGCGCGGGGTTCCAAGGCCGTCGGCGGTTCCATGACGACGAAGGCCATCACCTGGAACAGGTGGGTAACCACCATGTCCTTGTAGGCTCCGGTGCTCTCGTAGAAGTTCGCCCGCTGGTCGAGCCCCAGGGTCTCGGGGATGTCGATCTGGATGTGGTCGATGAAGTTGCGGTTCCAGATCGGCTCGAACAGCCCGTTGGCGAAACGGAACGCCAGGATGTTCTGCGCGGCCTCCTTCCCAAGGAAGTGGTCGATCCGGAAGATCTGCGATTCCCGAAACGTTTCGTGGACGAAGTCGTTGAGTGCCACCGCGCTGTTGAAGTCGGTGCCGAACGGTTTCTCCATCACCACCCTGGACCGCTCCACCAGATCGGCGTCCCGCAGCATCGCGATCACGGCGCGGGCGGCCTTCGGCGGAACCGACAGATAGTGCAGCCGGCGCACCCGCGGCCCCAGCGCGGTCTCGGCCTCGGCGACTGCGGCGGCGAGCGCCTCCGGTCCGGCGCTCTGGGGCACGTAGCGAAGCGTCTTGGCGAACCGATTCCACTGTTCCTCGGTCAGCTTGTGGGTACCGAACGAGTCGATGGCCTGCTTCGCGATGGCCCGGAACTCGTCGTCGGTCAGCTCCTCCAGCGACGTGCCGATGACTTGGATGTCCGGAGCGAGCTCGGATTGCTCGAGGTAGGCCATGCCCGGAAGCAACTTGCGCTTGGCCAGGTCGCCCGTCGCCCCGAACAGCACGATGACGTGCGGGTCGACCGCAACGTCTTCGTACCGGTGCGGGCGGCCCTCCGGTGCAGGGTAGGAAATGGTCTGGGGTTGCTCAGTCGACACCCCCGCATACTTCCACCGAGTCGGTGGCCGTGCAGGACACTCGGCGCGCCGACATCTCGAGGTCGGATGCGCGTCGCGCCACGGTCACCTCACGGTGGCCGCGATGTTCCTTGAGCGAGCTCGAGCCGCAGTCTGACCGTAGCGCCGAATCGCTTGCAAAGCAGCATGTTTAGCCACGTCGCCCTCGGCGTCGCGGGCGGCCGGCGGCGCGGCCCGGCCGGCCGGCGCGGCCGGCGGCACGGTCGTCAATTTCCCAGCCTCAGCACACGTCAGCGGTGTAATCTCCCCGACGACCGTCGAGCCGACGGTGGGCTGATCGACGGGACGAGGCGTGATGAGCAAGGAGTTCAA
>JAHFVB010000436.1:0-432 GCA_023264755.1 Mycobacterium sp.
ACCGGCTCGACAGCAGGTCGAAGGCCAGCCCTCCGGCGTGGCTCCAGTACGGCACGATGGGCAGCGCGAAGTCGTCGAGCTGAAAGATCAGCCGGCGCAGGGCCGCGGCCGTCGGCACCAACTTCTCGCGGGCCAGCGTGTCGTCGGCGGCGAGCTCGCGGCGGATCAGCGAGTCCGCCAGACACCGGCCCCGCTCGTTGGTCGACTCGGCCGGGGCCAACCAGTTGCAGCCCAGCGTGACGTGTTGGGTGCACCGCACCCAGTGCTGGTCGGAGACCGTCGCGGAGCCCTCCGATACCGCCACCATCGACTTGCTCGGCAGGTGCAAGCCCAGCGCCGTCCCGCACCGCGCGCAGGTGTCGGACTCGAACGCTGCGAAGTCCTGGCACACCGGACAAGCAAAGGCGCGCATGGGCCCTATCGTGTCACGCC
>JAHFVB010000436.1:442-4678 GCA_023264755.1 Mycobacterium sp.
GACCCCGACCTGTCCGAGGACGGCATCGAGCAGGCCAAGCGACTGCCCGACGCGCTGGCCCGATTCCCCATCGCCCGGTTGGTCAGCAGCCCGCAGCGGCGTGCGTTGCAGACCGCGCAACCGGTGGCCGACGCACTCGGACTGTCGATCGACGTCGACGAGCGGCTGGCCGAGTACGACTACGGCCTGTCCCACTACACGCCCATCGAAGAGGCCTCCCAGGAGGACATCCAGCGCCTACTCGCCGGCCACCTGCCCGGCGACGTCGACGAAGAGGCCTTCAAGGCCCGGGTGAAGGCCGGGATCGACGACCTGGTCGCAGCCGCCGACCACGAAGACACCGTCGCGCTGTTCAGCCACGGCGGCGTCATCAACGCGCTGGTGCACCAACTGATGAAGACCGAACGGTTGCTGTGCGTGCAGGTCGACTATGCGGGCATCACCCGGCTGCTGAGGTCGCGGGGTGGCAACCTGGGCGTCGCGTCGATCAACGGGACCGAACACGTATGGGATCTGCTGCCGCGAAATCTTCGGTGGTGAGCGGGCGCAGAAAACGCCGATCACGCCGGTGGTAGACATTCCGGGTGACTTCTCCCGCGTTGGACGGCCTGGACCTCACTGCCCTGGACCGGCACCTGCAGTCGATCGGTCTGGCCCGCTCCGGTGAATTGCGGGCGGAACTGCTCGCGGGCGGCCGGTCCAACCTGACCTTCCTGGTGTTCGACGACGCATGCAAGTGGGTGCTGCGCAGGCCGCCGCTGCACGGGCTGACGCCATCGGCCCATGACATGGCCCGTGAGTACAAGGTGGTCGCGGCGCTCGCGGACACCCCGGTTCCGGTGGCCCACGCGGTGACGATGCGCAACGACGACTCGGTGCTCGGGGCGCCGTTCCAGATGGTCGACTTCGTCCCCGGCCGCATCGTGCGCCACACCGCGGAGCTCGAGGCGCTCGGCGACCAGGCCACCATCGAGGCCTGCGTCGACGGGCTCATCAAGGTGCTCGCCGACTTGCATGCCGTCGACCCGGACGCAGTCGGGCTCGGCGACTTCGGCAAGCCCACCGGTTATCTCGAGCGGCAGGTCAAGCGCTGGGGCGGGCAGTGGGAGCTGGTCAAGACCGAAGACGATCCGCGCGACGCCGACGTGAAGTTGCTGCACGCCAAGTTGGGCGAGGCGATCCCGCCGCAGAGCCGCAGCGCGATCGTGCACGGCGACTACCGCATCGACAACACGATGCTCGACGCGCACGACGCCACCAAGGTGCGGGCAGTGCTGGACTGGGAGATGTCGACGCTGGGCGACCCGCTCAGCGACGCGGCGCTGATGTGCGTGTACCGCCACCCGATGTTCGACATGGTCCACGCCGACGCCGCCTGGGCGTCGGCTCGGATTCCCTCGGCCGACGATTTGGCGCACCGGTACTCGTTGGCCGCGGACCAACCGTTGGCGCACTGGGACTTCTACATGGCGCTGGCCTACTTCAAGCTGGCGATCATCGCCGCCGGCATCCAGTTCCGCGACCGGATGGGCAGCGGAGCCGACGGCGCGCACGGGACCGATTACGGCGACAAGGTGGGCCAAGCCGTCGCGCCGCTGATCGCGATGGGACTCAGCTCACTGTCCTGAGGTACGGCGAGCGGATTGAAGCTCGTCGTGGTGGGGTAAAGGTAAGCGCAGTTCCCGCGACTCCGCGGAATTTCAGCTTCTTGGGAAGGCGTTGGTATGTCGTCGTGGCCGGACAGTGGAATCAAGCGTGAGGTCGGCGCTCGGCTCGACGTCTACATCAGCGCGCCCACCACCCTCGAGTTTCAGATTGCCGTAGCCCCGCAACCGGGGGCGCAGGTCACCGAGAAGATGTCATTCACGTTGAACGGCAAAGAGATTCAGGTTCATGAACTCATCGGCGACCATGGCAACCGAATTCACAAGCTCGACGTGGACGAGGGCAGCCTCCTGGTCGACTACTCGGCGACCATCATCGGGCAGGCCGACCCCGCACCGGTCGAGGAGATCGACCTGACGACCTACCTTCGGCCGAGCCGCTACGCCGAGGCCGACAAGTTCTTCGGCTTCGCCGCCACCGAGTTCGGTCAGTTCGCCGATCCGGCCGTGCTGCTGGAGAAGGTGGCGGCCTGGGTGGGCTCCCGGTTGTCGTACGTGCCAGGCTCGTCCGACCCGATCGACGGCGCCGTCGACACGCTGCTGGCCGGGGCCGGCGTGTGCCGGGACTATGCGCACCTGGTGGTCGCGCTGCTGCGCGCGGTCAACGTGCCGGCGCGGTTGGTGGCGGTCTATGCGCCGGGATGTTCGCCGATGGACTTCCACGCCGTCGCCGAGGCCTTCGTGAACGGCGCGTGGCACGTCGTCGACGCGACGTGCCTGGCCCCGCGTCAGACGTTGGTGCGGATCAGCACGGGACGGGATGCGGCCGACACGGCCTTCCTCGACAACCACCGCGGCTCGATCAACCTCAACTCGACGGTCGTTTCGGCCTGGGTCGACGGCTACCTGCCCTACGACAACTTGAGCGACTTGGTGCAGATCAGCTGAACCGCGGGAGCTAGAACCCGGCCTTCAGGTTCTTCTTGGCGGCCCGGCGCAGCTGCAGGATGCGCACGGTCCCGATCAAGAAGGTCAGCAGTCCGCCTGCGATGGCGCCGAGCAGCAGGGCCACCCCGACGGGCAGTTGCCAAGCCCAGCCGAACATGTGGATGGTGGTGGTGTCGGTGTTCTGCATGATGAAGACCAGCAGCAAGACCAACACCAAGAAGCCGCCGGCCAGCGCCGTCCACAACGCGCCCGCGCGGGTGAGCTTCTTCGCCTCGTCCGGCGGCATCACCGGCTTGGTCTTCTTGCGCTTGTCGTCGGGGGATGCGGTCGGCTGCGAGTCGGCCTCCGATGCCAGGGGCGGCAGCGGTTCGACGTCGTGCTGCGGGGGTACCAGGGGTTCGCTGCTGCTCATGTCTCCATCTTGCCCCCTGCGGTACCGAAGCAAACGCAAACCAGGGCACCAGCCCACCCCGGCCGCTAGGGTCGGGACAACTTGGTGACGCCGAAGGGACGTATCCATGAACCCGGTACGACGAGTCGCGTACGTCCGAACGGTGGCATTGCTGGCCGCGCTGCTCGCCCTGGTCGCCACCGCGTGCGGCAGTTCCAACCCCCTTGGCGGCGGTGAGGTCTCCGGTGACCTCAAGTCGATCAAGGTGGGCTCGGCCGACTTTCCGGAGTCCAAGATCATCGCCGAGATATACGCACAGGCGTTGGAGGCCAACGGCTTCACCGTCGGCAGGAAGTTCGGCATCGGCAGCCGCGAGACGTACGTCCCAGCCGTCAAGGACCACTCGATCGACCTGATTCCGGAATACACCGGAAACCTGTTGCAGTACTTCGACAAACAGACCAAGGCCACCGATCCCGACGCGGTCCTGCTGGCGTTGTACCGGGCGTTGCCCGGAGACCTGGCGATCCTCACCCCGTCGCCCGCCAACGACCAGGACACCGTCGCCGTCACCGCCGAGACGGCCGCGAAGTGGAACCTCAAGACCATCGGAGACCTGGCCGCGCATTCGGCGGAGGTGAAGTTCGGTGGCCCGTCGGAGTTCCTGAACCGGACGGAGGGCTTGCCGGGCCTGAAGAAGCAGTACGGGCTCGACATCGCGCCGGCGAACTTCGTCTCCATCAGCGACGGCGGCGGCCCGGCTACGGTGCGCGCACTGGTCGACGGCACGGTCACGGCCGCCGACATCTTCAGCACCTCGCCGGCCATCCCGCAGAACAAGCTCGTCGTGCTCGAGGATCCGAAGAACAACTTCCTGGCGGCCAACGTCGTACCGCTGGTGTCGTCGCAGAAGATGTCGGACCAACTCAAGACCGTGCTCGACGCCGTCTCGGCCAAGCTCTCCACCGAGGCACTCATCGAAATGAACACCGAGACCTCCGGCAATTCGGGTATCGACCCGGATCAGGCGGCGGCGAAATGGGTGAAGGCCAACGGATTCGACAGGCCGGTCCAGAAATGAGGGCGGGCCGGACGAGCGTTCGCGCGAGGAGCAGAGGACGGGCCAGATGATCACCTTCGACCGGGTCTCCAAGAAGTACCCCGACGGCACCGTCGCCGTCGACGAGCTCAGCCTCGACGTGCCCGACGGTACGTTGGCGGTGTTCGTCGGCCCGTCCGGCTGCGGCAAGACGACGTCGATGCGGATGATCAACCGGATGATCGATCCGACGT
>JAHFVB010000437.1 GCA_023264755.1 Mycobacterium sp.
CCGGCCGCCCTCGCGCGCTCGGCCCGCGCCGCGATGGCGTCCCGATCACCGAGCCAGTAGATCTGGAAGAACGTCTTCGGGTTGGCGGCGACGACCTCTTCGATGGGCTTGCTGGCGAAGGACGACAGCCCGATCGCGGTACCGCGCGCGGCCGACGCCCGCGCCACGGCGACCTCCCCGTCGGGATGCACGGCCTGCACCCCCGTCGGCGAGATCAGCACTGGTAGCGAAATGTCTTGTCCCATGACGGTTGTCGCCATGTCGCGCTTCTCCAGCGCGCCGATCACGTGCGGGGCGAAGCCGAGCTCGTTGAAGGCCGCATTGTTGCCATTGACCGTCAACCCCTTCTCGCTACCCCCGAGCAGAGCCGAGTAGGCGGACTTCGGGAGCCGCTTCTTGGCCCGTTCCTGGGCGATGGAGACGGTTTCGAACCACTTGTCACGAGCCATGTCAGACGGGGCTTTCGTTGCAGAACTTCGACGGGGGCGCTCCGGCGGCCACCGTGCGCCGAGCGGGGGCGAGCAGGTTCAGAGGCACTGGGGCCATCCGGCCGCCGCTGCGGGAGTGGTCGACGCTGGACTTGGGCTTGTCACGTTCGAGCGCCAGCGCGGGCTCGCCGTAACCCTGCACGCATTCGGGGTCGGGGCCATCCAGCGGTAGGCCGGTGAAGAACTTGGCGGCCATGCAGCCACCGCGGCACGCGTCGTAGTGCCCGCAACCGCTGCAGGCGCCTGCCGACTGCGGCTCACGCAGCTCGCGGAACAGTTCGGAGTTCTTCCAGACGTTGTCGAAACCGCCGTCGGACAGGATGTTTCCTGCCAGGAACTTGTCGTGAATCGCGAACGGGCAGGCGTAGACGTCGCCGACCGGATCGATCAGGCACACCACTCGGCCCGCCCCGCAGAGGTTGAGCCCGGCCAGCGCGCCCGGCTCTCCGAGTCCGGACAGGTGGAAGAACGAGTCGCCGGTGAGCACCCGTTCGCCGCGGGCCACCAGCCAGTCGTAGAGCTGCACCTGCTGGGCGGGGGTGGGGTGGAGTTCGTCCCACACGTCGGCGCCGCGCCCGGACGGACGCAGCCGGGTGATCCGCAGGGTGGCCCCGTACTTGTCGGCCAGGGCCTTGAAGTCGTCGAGCTGGTCGACGTTGTGCCGGGTGACGACGACCGAGATCTTGGCGTCGCGGAAGCCCGCCTCGGCCAGGTTCTCCAGCGCGCGGATCGCCATGGCGAACGACCCCGGCCCGCGGACCTCGTCATTCACCTCGGCGGTGGCCCCGTCGAGCGAGATCTGCACGTCGACGTAGTCGCTGGCGGCCAGCTTCGCCGCGACCGCCGGGGTGATGCGAACCCCGTTGGTCGAGAACTTGACCCCGACGTGGTGGGCGGTGGCGTAGTCGACGAGCTCCCAAAAGTCAGGGCGCACAGTCGGTTCCCCGCCACCGATGTTCACGTAGAACACCTGCATGCGCTCGAGCTCGTCGATCACGTCCATGCACTGCCGTGTCGACAGCTCGCGCGGATCGCGCTTGCCCGAGGAGGACAGGCAGTGCACGCACGACAGGTTGCAGGCGTACGTGAGCTCCCAGGTCAGGCAGATGGGCGCGTCCAGACCGAGTTCGAACTGGTCGACGAGCCGGGGTACGGGGGCCACCGAGGTCATGAATTACTCCTTGCAGACCAGCATCTTGGACATGGCGAGCACGCTCAACGCGTGCACGTACGGCGCCTGCTGGGCGTCGTCGATTCCGGCTGCACGCAAGGCCGAACGAGCGTCGGGGTGGTCGGCCAGCGAGTTGACCACCTCGACGATCGTCGTGTTCTTCAAGAACGAGAGCTTGCGGGTGCCAAAGTGATAGAGCAGCGCCCCAAACGGTTCGGGCCGCACCGATACCTGCGGGTGCAGCCGCCAGCCGCTATCGAGGTCGAACACCCCGGCGGCCGCAGCGGGCGCATTCACCGTCAGTAGACCCCGCACATACCGTCGATGGACACCTCTTCGACAAGGGATTCGGTGACGAGCTCGTCCTGCTGCTCCTGCTGATTCGGCTCCATGTGTTCCACCTTTCGAGTCGTGGGTCTCGACAAATGTGACCGAGATCGCAAGAATATGGCATCGAGTGCCGAAAAGGAAGGGTGGATTCGATGCGTCGTGACACCGCCCGCCTGGGCCGACGACCCTCCACCACCCAGGACCACATCACCGGCGTCGCGCTCGACCTCTTCGCCAGTCAGGGCTTCGACGAGGTCAGCGTCGACGACGTCGCGCGCGCGGCCGGTATCGCCAGGCGGACCGTCTTCAGGTACTACTCGTCGAAGAACGCGATCCCGTGGGGCGCCTTCGATTCACATCTCGAGCTCATGCGCGACCTGCTCGACGAGGTACCGCAGGACGTTCCCGTCGGCGCCGCGTTGCGCTCGGCGCTGTTGGCGTTCAACAGGTTCGACGAAGCCGAAACCGCGCGCCACCGGCAACGCATGCGCGTCATCCTCGGGACCGCGGCCCTTCAGGCGTACTCGATGACGATGTACGCGGGCTGGCGCGCAGTCGTCGCCGCGTTCGTCGCGCGCCGGACCGGCGCCGACGCCGCCGACCTGGTTCCCCAGACCACCGCGTGGACCATGCTCGGCGTGGCGCTGTCGGCCTATGAGCACTGGCTGGCCGACGAGTCGGGCTCGCTCGAGCGTGCGCTCGGCGACGCATTCGACACCGTCAGCGCCGGCCTGGCCCACCTCTAGTGCGATTTCGGCGTGATGGGGCGCGCTGAGCGCGCCCCATCACGCCGAAATCGCAAGAAGGGGTGTCGGAGTTCGGGCCGCGACGGCGACGATAAGGGCGTGAGCGTCACATCGGACTCCCACGGCGCGCCCCATGCGCTGCTGGCGTTGTACGACGAAGCGCTGCCGACGGTCTACGGGTACTTCGTGCGGCGGTGCCCCGACCGAGTGACGGCCGAGGACCTGACCTCGGAAACCTTCTTGGCGGCAATGGATGCCGCGCGCAGAGAGCCTCCGCCGCCGTTGACGGTGCCGTGGCTGGTCGGGGTGGCGCGACACAAACTGGCCGACCACTACCGACGGCGCAGCGACCGGTTCAGCGTCCCGGTCGCCGACCTGCCGGAACCGGTCGACCCCGTCAACGACTGGGACACCGAGCTCGATCGCATCGTCGCCGAGAGCGTGCTGGCCCGAATGCCCGAACACCATCGCACCGTGCTGACGCTGCGCTACCTGGACGACTGCACGGTGGGCGAGTGCGCCGAGTTGATCGGCCGGACCGTGCACGCCACCGAGGCGCTCCTGGTGCGAGCCCGGCGCGCCTTCAAGAAGGAATACCCGGAGCCGGAAGGAGGACGCGCGTCGTGACCGAACCCAACCACCATGACCCGCTGAGCGTGCTGCGCGGCGACGACTTCCCGGTGGCCCCTGATCCCGACTTCGCCACTCGGCTGCGCGCCCGGCTGGAATCCGCCGCGAACCTCTTCGAAACCCAACCCGATCGAACCAAGGGAGTCGACATGAGTGGAACCGATACCGCCATCGCCGAGTTGCTCGACCCGGCCACCTCCGCCGCGGAGACGCCGCGCAGCGCCGCCATCCCGTACCTGGCCGTCAGCCCCGCCAGGGACGCCATCGCCTGGTACGTCGAAGCGCTCGGCGCCTCAGTGCTGGGCGAGCCCATCGTCATGGCCGACGGACGGGTCGGACATGCCGAGCTGGCGTTGGGGGGCGGGGTGTTCTACCTGGCCGACGAACACCCCGAGCTCGGGTTGAAAGGACCCGCTCCCCAATCCGTTTCGGTGAGTTTGATGATCGCCGTGCCCGATGTCGACCTGTCGCTGGAGCGGGCCAGGGCGGCCGGCGCCGACGTGCAACGCGAAGCCTACGAAGCCCACGGCTCCCGCAACGCGACGCTCATCGACCCCTTCGGGCATCGGTGGATGCTCAGTGGACCCGTGACGGGGGCGGCGACTCCGATTCAGCACGGCGACGTGGGCTACGTGTCGGTGTGGACCCCGGATGCCGATCGCGCGGCCGCGTTCTACGGTCACGTGCTGGGGTGGACGGTCGATCCGGCGAGCCGCCACGTCACCAACGTCGGCCAGCGCATCGGACTGGCCTCGGTGCCCGGCCCCCCGACGCTGTTCTGCTGCTACGCGGTGACCGACCTCTCCGGCGCCCGGCAGGCGATCGTCGCCGGCGGCGGCCAGCCCGCGCAGCTCAGCGAACACGACTTCGGCACCGTGCTGGACGCCACCGATCCCTCCGGGACCGCGTTCGCGGTGTACCAACCGCACCCCGGCGAGCCTCGGCCCGAACTCAACGGCGTTGGCCCAGGCGAGCTTTCCTACCTGACCTATGAGGTTTCCGACTCCGCGGCATTCCGGGCGTTCCATGCCGGGATGCTGCACTGGACCTACGAGCCCGGTCGGGTGGCCGACGGCTGGGCCATCCAGGGCCCGCATCCGATGTCCGGCGTGGCGGGCGGCAGCACGAGGAACGTGGCGGTACAGATGTGGCGGGTGACCGACGTCGATTCGGCGGTGGCGCGCGTGCGGGAGGCCGGGGGCACGGTCATCGACGAACCGGCGCAGCAGCCCTACGGCAGGTCCGCGTTGTGCACCGACGATCAGGGCAGCCGCTTCTACCTCGGCGAGCACTAGCGATTTCGGCGT
>JAHFVB010000438.1 GCA_023264755.1 Mycobacterium sp.
CACCCGAACGGGTACTGAGCGAAATGAGCAGTGCCGGGCTGAGCGCCACCGAGCTCGGACCGGAAGGCTTCCTGCCCACGGATCCCGAGGAGTTGAAATCTGTTCTGCGCGAGCATGACCTGGCCTGCGTCGGCGGTTTCGTCCCAGTCCTGCTGCACCGCGACGACCACGATCCGGCCGACGAGCTGGCCGGTCCGCTCGAGTCGTTGGTGGCCGCGGGCGCCGGTGTGGTGGTGTTGGCCGCGGCGACGGGTGCCGATGGCTACGATTCGCGCCCAGTGCTCGACGACGGCCAGTGGACCACTCTGCTGGCCAACCTGGACCGGCTGGCGGGGATCGTCGCCGAGCAGGGTCTGCTGGCCGTCCTGCACCCGCACGTGGGCACCATCGTCGAGACCAAGGGCGACGTCGAACGCGTGCTGACGGGGTCGACGATTCCGCTGTGCCTAGATACCGGACACCTGATGATCGGCGGCACCGATCCCCTCGAGCTGGCCAAGGCCGTGCCGAACCGCATCGCGCATACCCACCTCAAGGACGTCGATGCGGCGCTGGCGGCCAAGGTGCAATCGGGCGAACTGAGCTACACCGAGGCCGTCAAGGCTGGGATGTACACCCCGCTGGGCACGGGTGACGTCGACATCGCAGGGATCGTCTCAGTGTTGCGGGACAACGGTTTCGACGGCTGGTTCGTGCTGGAGCAGGACACCATCCTCGACGGTGAGCCCAGTGACGAGGGCCCGGCACGGGACGTGCTGGCCAGCGTCGGCTACCTCCGCGCAGTGTCGTCGTGAGCCTGCGCATCGGGGTGCTCGGCGCCTCGCGCATCGCCGAGCAGGCGATCGTCGGCCCTGCGGCCGAACTCGGCCACCGACTGGTGGCGGTGGCGGCGCGCGACCGGTCGCGGGCCGAGACCTTCGCGGAGAAGTACGGGGTGGAGCGGGTGCTCGACGGATACCAGGACGTCATCGACGACCCCGAGGTCGACGTCGTCTACAACCCGCTGGCCAATTCCCTGCACGCTCCGTGGAACCTGGCCGCCATCGCGGCAGGCAAGCCGGTGCTCAGCGAAAAGCCCTTTGCCCGTGATGAACTCGAGGCACGCCGAGTCGTCGAGACGAGCAACGCGGCGGGCGTGCCCGTGGTCGAGGGCTTTCACTATCTGCACCATCCCGTCACCCGGCGGGCCTTCGCACTGGCCTCCGACGGCTCGCTCGGCGACGTCACCCACGTCGAGGTACGCATGCAGATGCCCCCACCCGGCGACGACGATCCGCGCTGGTCCTACGAGCTCGCCGGCGGCGCCTTGATGGACCTGGGCTGCTATGGCATTCACGTGATGCGAACGCTTGGTCGACTCGCAGGGCCCGGCCTCGACGGGCGGCCCTCGATCGTGGGCGCCCAGGCCGAGCAGCGCACCCCCGAGGTCGACGCCTGGTGCGACGTCGAACTCCGCTTTCCCGGCGGGGCCACCGGGCTGGCCGCGCATTCCATGGTCGGCGAGGACTATTCGTTCACCATCCGGATCGTCGGAACGCAAGGCGAGCTACTGGTGCACGACTTCATCAAACCGAACGAGGACGATCGGCTGAGCATCCGCACGGCGCTCGGCACCACGGTCGAACGGCTCGGCACCAGATCCTCGTACAGCCATCAGTTGGAGGCCTTCGCAGCGCACGTCGAGCACGGCGCGGCGTTGCCGTTCGGAACCGCGGACGCCGTGGCCAACATGGCGATGGTCGATGCCGCCTACCGGGCGGCCGGGATGAGTCCGCGGTGAGCAGGATCGGTTACGGATGCCGGTGGACCAGCCGACGCGCCCTCAGCGCCCGGCGCGGACCGACTCCGTCGACGTGGCGACGTTCGTGCCAGCGCAACCGCAGCAGCATCACCTGCCGATGAGCGCGAAACGAGATCGACAGCGGGTCTCGCCACAGCGGCGTATCGACGGGGAAATCCGTCGCCCCGCCGGGTTCGTCGTTCACGACACCGTCCACGCAACCATTGTGGCGCGTCCATGGTGACGCGCCACTTGACGCACCATCCCGTGTCGGTGTCGTGACCGTGAACAACGGCCCAACGTGCGCGAATGGCGCATCCCAAGAGGAGCCGAGATGAGCCCGTTCCAGCTTTCGGTCAGCGCCGAAATGGTGTTCACCGAGCTCCCGTTCATCGAGCGGGTGCGTCGAATCCACGAGCTCGGCTTCGCCGCGGAGCTCTGGAGTTGGGCCGACAAGGACCTCGCCGCGCTCGCCGCCACCGGCGCGACCTTCACGTCGATGACCGGCTACCTCCACGGCGACCTAATCGATCCAGAGACCGCCGACGACGTCGTGCGCACCGCCGAACTCAGCATCCAGGCCGCCGAGACGCTCGGCGTCACGCGCCTGAACCTGCATACCGCCGAACTGGTCGACGGACTGCCCGCCCGACCACGGTTGCGTGCGACCGGCGCCATGTGGGCCACCGCCATGCGCACGCTGGCCAGGCTGGGCGAACTCGGGGCCTCGGCCGGAGTGACATTCTGCGTGGAGAACCTCAACACCATCGTCGACCACCCCGGCGTGCCGCTGGCGCGCGCGAAGGACGTGCTGGCGCTCGTCGAGGGGGTCGCCCACCCCAACGTGAGGATGATGCTCGACCTGTACCACGCCCAGCTCGGCGAGGGGAACCTGATCGAACTGGTGCGCAGGTGCGGTCCCGCGATCGGCGAGGTCCAGGTCGCCGACGTCCCTGGCCGGTGCGAACCGGGCACCGGCGAGCTCTACTACCCCGCCGTGGCACGGGCGTTGCGTGACATGGGCTTCCGAGGCACGGTCGGCTTGGAGGCCTGGGCGTCCGGGGACGACGTCGCGGCCTTGGAGGCGTTCCGCGCCGCCTTCACCTGCTGACCCGGAAGCACCAACGGCCGGTCAGCTACGTCGGTCGTACCTGTCCGCCAGGCCTTGCAACGTCGACTCGATGCCCTTGGCGTTCTTCTTCTGCATGCCGGTGAGCTCGATGACGAACGGCACCTTCACCGTCGAGTAGTCGAAGGTCTCGGTGACCTTGGTGGTCCCCGGGCTGACCTCGGCCAGCTCCCAGCGCCACCGGTGTCCCAACGGGTGTTCCCATTCGACGAGCCTGTTCTCCTCGACCGCGGTCGCTTTCGAGGTGATCTGGTAGGGCAGCCCGTACTGGGTCATGCCGACGGTGAACTTGTCCCCCGTGCTGAGCCGCTGCGGCCCCTTGACTTCGACGTCGCGCACCGTGCCGGATCCGTCCAGTTCGGGATGCCGATGCGGGTCGACGATCAGCGCGAACACCTCCGCGACCGGGGCAGCCACCTGGACGCTGCGGCTGACGGTCTTCGGGCCTGCGTCTTCTGTCTTCAGAGTTGAGGTCGTCATCGGGCGGGCATACCCCGCCGATCCACTTCCGACACCAGTCCGTATGCCCGCTCGGCATTGTGGACGCCGATCATGTCGACGATCCGGATGGCGTCGGCTTCGGTGCAGTCCCCGGCACGTATCCAACCGCCGAGTACCAGCCCCATCGCCCGCCGCCACAGCACCGCACCCAATACGTGCAGCTCGGGCGGACCGAAGGCGTCCGACGAATACAGCTGTTTGGCGAACGGGGCCGTCTCCAGCGCCTCGGCGACCAGTCCGGTCGAGCGCACGCCCAGGTAGTTGATCGCAAGTCCCACATCGAAGTTCACGTGATCGAAGGCCTGCGCCAGGTATCCCGCTTGGCGTTGGAACGGATAGCAGTGCAACAGCAGCACCGGGACCGGGACCATGCTCCGCAGCAGCGGCAGCAGCAGCATCGGGTCGCTGCGGTGCAGGTCCATGTCGCGGTCGCCGAAGCCGACGTGCACCTGGATGGGCAGCCCGTGCGCGGCGGCTTCGTGTACTCCGAACACGATCAGCGGTGCGCTGTCGAGCCGCAGCGGCCGCGACCGGCCGCTGAACTCGCGGGCCGCGGCGGCCACGTCGGCGTCGGCCGGCCGGGTCCAGTCGATGTCGAATCCGATGCGGTAGGCCGCGATGGTCTTGGTGCCGACCACTTCCGGATTCTCGACGGCGGCCCGCAGGGCGGCGCGGAAGGCGTCGGGAAAGTCGTCGGGCGACGTTCCGGCCTCGAGCAGGTCCTCGGTGAGGCGTTCGAGCCGCAGGATCTCCGACGACGGGACGTCGCTGAGCTTGGTGAGCTGGTCGGGGGTGGAGATGAGATCGCCCTTGAAGCCCGTGTCGACGAGCCAGCGGGACACTCCCGCGGCGGGCAGCATGATCCGGGCCAACTCCTCGGGTGAGCATTGGGCGCGACGCGCCCAGTACTCCTCGGCGCTCGCCAGCGGCTCCAGTCCGAGCAGCGGTGCACACCAGCGCCGGATAGAAAGGCCCAGCGGCGAATCGAATTGGGTCATGAAACTCGGGACGGGGTCGGTGGACCCCTCGTTGATGGCGGCCTCGAAGCCGGCCCGGTCGACGGGTTCGTTGAAGACGCCGTGGACGTGGTGATCGATCAGCGCCACGCCGCGAAGGTGGGTGGCCAACCCGTCGGGTACCTCGTCGGCGACCCCGGCGAATACATCGGGCAATTCACCAACCGGCATAGCGGGCGACCTCCTCGGCGTCGACTCTTCCTGCGGCGGCGTCGGCGATG
>JAHFVB010000439.1 GCA_023264755.1 Mycobacterium sp.
AGTACCCGGCGCCAGGCCGCAACCCATGGCTCACGCACTGGCCGACGCGAACGCCGGCTGGATGAGCTCGTCATGGCGGTGCGACTGAATGCTGCGCCGAACGTGGGCCATTTCGCGCGAGATCGCCGCGACCTGATCGGCTTCCCCATGCTCGGCGAAAGTCCCTCGGTCCCACCACATCATCTTGGTTTCGTAGCGCTCGTCCGGGTACGGCGTGGCCGGAATCGAAGCCACCACCCCGCCGGAGGACCGCCACTGCTCCAGGATGTGCGCGGCGGAGGTGGCCATGCAGAAGTTGATGCCGAGCCACACCATCGCATGGAATCCGCTTCGCGCGATCATCTTCGCGCGCAAGCGCCCGGGCGTCGGGTCCTTGGCCAGCCAGGCCGACTTCATCTCCAACACCCCCATGGGGATGCGTTCGGCGATCATGGCGTGCACCTCGGCCTCGCCGAGCTGGCCCGCCCACTCGATCACGGCATGCGAGTCCTGCGGAGTGCGAAGTGGCCCCTTTGCGCGCACCCCGCCGACGACTCGGCCCTCGAGGTCCAACAGGGCCCAGAACAGCGCGGTGTCGTCGGCGCACTGCTGCGGATCCGCGTCCAGCGCATCGGCCACCCCAAAACGCGCGTAGCTGGCGACGGCGCCGCGGTGATAGTCGGCGAAGAGCTCGGGCTCGTCAGCCGGCGTGGCCATGACGAGCGAGCACTCGGCGACGGGATCCCAACAGGCGATGCGCCCGTCGTGCTCGGTGGTGTGCGCAGGGTTGAGCGTGGCGACGGTGGGCATGCTGGGGTACTCCAAGTGCTCGGGAACCGGGTGAAGCGTCTCCGTCGGCACTGAAGACTGATAAACAGCTACCTGAATATAGCACCGCGATATATGTCCAACCAGGACATTCCGCATAACGATTGCGCTACAGCAACTATGTTTGCTGCCTACGACCAGAGGGTGGCGCAGCCCGCACCTCGGCCGGGCACCGCACCTCGCCATTCGCGCCGACGGAGCGAACGCGCGCACTGTTCGCGTCATCACCATTGATCACCTGCCACATCGACCAAAGCGGGTGCTCGGGCCGGACTTTCGTCCGCTCATCCGTCACCCCGAGGGTGGGGTACCCATCCACGTGAGCAACCATGCCGACGGCATCATCGGCGGGGCCGTCCGCTCCGCCCCGGGCCCGCCCGCACCCGGTCTCGAGCATTGCGGAGCGGACCGACCCGTCGGCCCCCACCGGGCCCGGACGCCTCCAAGCGCGGCCGCCCGTCGGTGACGACGGCGGCAGCGCCGAGACTTCAGCCGCCGATTCGCCAAAGGCGCAAATTTTCGCTACTAGGAAACATGTGGCCATTCACAGCAGATAAGTGATGGTCCAGTGCGATAACATCACTTTCCGCCGTTCGCCGTGGTTCGAGTCTTGGCAAACTATCGTGTGGTCAGCGAAGGGCGTGGATGGCAGGGTAGGCGGGCGGTGGGAGCCAATCATCGGGTGGCGAATGACGGTGACGCAGGGAGCGCCGTCCGAGGCGCTCCGATGACGCATGGCCCCAGCCTCGGTGACGACGGCTCGCAGTCCCTCCCCGAGCCCGAACAGTTCGCTCAGATGGTGCAGCACAGCCCCGACGCCATCTGCGTTCACCAGGACGGGCGCATCGTCTTCGTCAACGTCGTCGCGCTCCAGTGGCTGGGCGCCCGATCGGCGCCCGAGGTATTGGGCCACGCCGTCTCCCACTTCCTCCACGCCCAGTCACTTCCGCTGGTCACGGCAGGAATGGCGACGCTGCGCCAGCCCGGCGACGTCTCGAGCCCTTCGTTGGCCAAGCTCGTCCGACTCGACGGCAGCGAATCACTCGTCGAGGCCGTGACGGTCATGACGACGTGGTACCGAAGGCCCGCGTATCAGCTCGTCTTGCGTCAGCTGACCGAGCACCGACCCGCCCAAGACACCCTGGCTCACCAGGCCGCGCTGGTCGAACACGCCAGCGAGGCAATCATCGCCATCACCAGAACCGGACTGGTGACGAGCTGGAATCCCGCAGCCGAGGACATCTACCAACGGCCCGCTCAACGAGCCCTCGCCCTGCCAATCGACGTGGCCGTCGGTGCCCCCGTCGACCTCGACGCAATCATCGACGCCGGCGGTGTCGTCCACTCGACGCACTACGCCATGGATGGAGCCGCCAGGGCCATCCGCATCTCGATGACGACGTACGAGCACGGCTACGTGCTGTTGTGCTCCGACGAGACCGCGTTGAGGCGGGCCGCACGCAATCTGAGGACCATCGTCAACACGCTGCAGGAGGGTGTGGTCGTCGTCGATCGCGACGGCTGGTTGCTGACGATCAATCCGGCCGCGCGGCGAATGCTCGGAATCAAACCCGGGCAACAACACGTCCACCACGGCGACATCATGCGCCAATTGCCCATATTCGACACCGACGGCGTGCCGCTGCGCGAGCACGAGCGTCCGATCTTCACGACCATCGCGACGGGCCTGCCGATCATCGGTCGGATTCTCGGCGTGGATCGCTCCGACGGCCGCCGCATCTGGATGTCCACGAGTTGCCAGCTGTTACACCCCGAGGACCGTGACCACTCGCCCGTGCTGATCTCGTTCGCGGACGTCACCGAACGACACGCAGCCACCCAACACCTGGCTCACCAGGCCGCTCACGACGTGCTCACCGGGTTGCCGAACCGCGCGCACATCGTCAGGACGGTCGACTCGCTGAATCGCCGGGGCGGTTTGCTGACGGCGGTGCTGTTCATCGATCTGGACGACCTCAAGACCGTCAACGACAACTTCGGACACGAGGCCGGCGACAGGGTCATCACGACCACCGCCGACCGACTCCGCCGGGCCGTCCGCAAACACGACATCGTCGGTCGACTGGCCGGCGACGAATTCGTCGCCCTGTTGACCGGCCACCTCGACCCCAGTGCCTTGGACGGCTTCGTCGATCGCATCCGTCGCGCCCTCCGTGCGCCGATCGAAATCCCTGGCGGCACAGTACAAGTAGCAGCCAGCATCGGCGTCGTCCAGACCGACCGCGCCGATTCCCGCGATGCCGCCACGCTGCTGCACGAAGCCGACAAGGCCATGTATGCCGCGAAGGCGCGCGGCCGCCGAGCCAGCTACTTCTCCAGGCTTTCGCCCTCCCGGCGCTGACCGCGTAAGCGCTCACCGACGTGCGAGGGCCCGCCCCCGGGTTGCCGAAGCAGACCAGGGGCGGGCCGGTTTGACGTGGGATGGATTACTCGTCGCCGGGGTTGAGTGCCCGGAAGGCGAAGCCGGCGACGACGCCGGCCAGTAGTTGAGCGACGACATAGCCCCAGAGCGTCGCTCCGGCGAACATGCCAAGCGTCGCGCCGCCGAGCAACACGGCGGGGTTGAAGACGCCCCCGGAAACGCCGCCGACGGCGATGGCTCCCGCCGCGACGGTGAAGCCGATGGCTAGTCCGTAGAACGAGTTGTCCGGGTGGTCCTTGCTCGTCGCCACGTTGAGCACCACGTAGCTCAGCGCGAAGGTGAACAGCAGCTCCGCCACGAACGTGGCGACCAGCAGGGGTCCGGACGAAGCCTGCGGGGCCGACGAGCGAGCCGGAACGACGACTCCGACGAGCGCGGCACCAACCAGCCCGCCGCCCAACTGGGCGACGACGTAGCCGACGGCCTCTCCGGCGGCGATGCGGCGGCGCACGTAGGCCGCGATGGTGACGGCTGGGTTGTAGTGCGCGCCGGAGACGTGTCCGCCCGCGTAGACCAGGGCCGTCAGCACGGCTCCGACGCCCAGTGGCGCCAGCGGGCTGCCGCCGCGAGTGACGGCGCCGACGGTGAACATCAGCAACAGAGTGCCGATCGCCTCGGTCGCGTACTTCACCGCGGTGCGGTGACCGAGGCCCGTCGACTGTTCGAAGGTGTGGGTGGGTTCTTGCGTTGTGGTTGTCATGCGGATCAGCCTGCGCTGCAACGCGACCGGCCGATAGCGTGCAATCGAACGAGACCGAGGATGAACCGGGTGTCGTTCAATCGGACGACACCGCCCCGTTGCTACTCCAGCAGACCACTGCGCATGGCGGCGGCGACGGCCGCCCCGCGGTCCGACACCCCGAGTTTGTCGTACAACCGCCGGATGTGCGTCTTGACCGTGGTCTGGGCGATGTACAGATCCTGGGCGATGTCGGGGACGGACTTGCCGTCGGCGATCATGCGGAGAATCTCGCGCTCGCGATCACTGAGCAGCGGCGCGGGCGACTGCGCGTGCTGCCGGACCTGTGCAGTCAGGGAGGTGACGAGCTCGGGCGGCAAGACGTCCTCGCCTCGCGCGCAGGCCACGACCGCGGAGACGATCTCGTCTCGGTCGGCCTCCTTGGACAGGTAGCCCGCGGCCCCGTCCTGGATCGCCCGATACACCAGATGGCCGTCGGTGGTCGCCGACAGCAGCAGCACGCGCGTCGACAGTCGGTCCCTGGTCACCGCGTGGGCGACCGCGATGCCGTCCAAACCGGGCATCTTGTAGTCCAGCAGCGCGACGTCGGGATGGTGCTCGCGGATCGCGGCGAGCGCGGCCTGCCCGTCCCCGACGGCGGCGACCACGTGGGTGCGGTCGCTGGCGTCCAGGGCGCGCACGACG